>JAITBS010000525.1 GCA_031283515.1 Planctomycetaceae bacterium | reverse complement strand
GCGCTGTATCCAAGTAACGGATTCTTCTGAAGACCAGCTTGAAGCCGTGAACCGCGTAAAGATTCTGCTTGTCGTGCCGTCTGCTGTACGGCAGGATGTTGCAATGTTGCCATTTGTCGCACTTCGGACAAACTTAATTTACGCACCGGTTTTTTCGCCGGTTCTGAATTGAGTGAAACCGGCGGCGAGATTGAAGTGAGGTATTGACCGTAGGTCGCGTTTCGCTTGACCTACGGTTATGAAAATTCCACCTCTTCGGGGTGAAGAAGACAAAAAGTAGATAGTTACAAATTATTGGGCGTGATTTTGGTTACTATTTTGGCATTAGCAACTGGTTTTTCGATTTTGAACGATAATCGGATTGGTTTTTTCTTTGCCATTGCGTCTTCGTCAATCTCAAGTGTTTCCAACATCAACGGTAATAGTTCTTCATCAGCAGTTGCCGTTACAACAACATGAATCTTTTTATCCTTTGCACCGATAAGTAAATCAATTTTATTTTTGTTATTTTGATCTTTTTGATCTTTTTGATCTTTTTGATCCGTTTGATCCGTTTGATTCGTTTGATTTTCCCATGATTCATAAGTCAACAACACCGTTTCCAATGTTCCGGCGGGTTCAAGTGCAACAATATCGGTAACAGTTAAAGAATTAGGTTGCCCTGATTCTGTTCTTGTAAATTCAAATGTTCGCTCCAACTTTTTAATTTCTTTAAGACCATAAGCTGAAGCGTAGTCAATGGTACAAGAATCTTTTTTGTCCGAAAATGTTTTTTCAATTATTTTACCTTGTGCGTTGCGTCCTGTTTTTTGGAGTTGGCTGTTGATCACCGGAACCGGATGCCCAAACGAATTTAAGAGTTTGCTGTCGTAACGCTTATTACTGAATGTCCGGCGAGTGTAAACTTCACCGCCCGGATCAAGAACCGGCATTGTTTCGGCATACATCACCGTAAAAGAACCAACATCATTATGATTATGATGTTCGGCGTTGTGTCCGCCTTTGCAGGCAACCGCCATTTGTTTTGTTTCTCCCGATTTCGGACGAAAAATCATGATGCCGGCATCAGGAAAATCTGTCCGAAGTTCTGTGAGCGGTGCGGCAATTGCCGGAGTTTCGGGAGTTTTGGTTGCAGAATTTGGAAAACAATAAACTCCGGTTGCTTTGAGATTTCCTAATCGGTTCTGATATTTTTCGTAATCGGCAAAACCGAATTGGAACCGCCGACTCAGATATTTTGCAAGAGCGGGGTCAGGTTTCGCGGTAACCGAACAATCCGCGAATGCGGCAAACAATCTCGGCGCAACTTCCATCCGAAATCCAAAAAGCGCACAATTACGTACTTTGGGCATTGTCAAAAAATCAACATGAGCATTAGTTGACTGATACACAATTTCGGCAAGTTCCACAAAATGTCCGAAACCGTAATTCCAATATCCCATTCCTTCACTGCAATATCCATCTGGTGTAAATCCTTTGAAAAACGGTTCCATAAATTTTTCTGCGGCGGCGATATACCATGCCCGCCGAACCGGTTCCTCAATCAACGCCAATGCCGCACCAACAACATCGGCATGACAAACGCTGTTCCAATTATTTGTTCCGGTGATCCACCAATTTCGTCCGATATTCCCGGATTGAACGGATTGTTCATAAGGTTGAAAGGTTCGGTGTTCGACGTTATTTTGAATCAGTTCCTGAATTTCCGGCGACAATTTATTGCCCAGCCAGGTGACTGCCAAACCAAGTTCGACACTGGTATCTGCGGAAACAAGATCAATATAAACTGTTTTACCGTTATAAATATCGGCGTTTGAATCGTGAGCCGGAAGAGTCCAGCTTGGATCGGCACAAATTGAGCGGATAGTTGCTTCCAACGGTGCAACGAATCGTCCTTTATTTTCGAAACATTCCGCCAGTACCAATACGGAAAGCCGCCGATATTTTTGCGAATGCTTATTCTGATAATTGGTACGATTACCGTTTTGATAAAATTCTTTGTAAAGTGATTCGGGCAATTCGGGAATAGGTGTTTTAAGTATATTTTCAGCGTCTTTAATAATATTACCTTGCGGGATGTTTTCCCAAGTGTTGCGGTCGGTAATTGGAGTTCCGACGCAAAATGGTTTCTTCGGCAAAAACAGAACAATCTCTGACGCACGCTTTTCGATTTCCTGATTCTGAACCGCTGCTTTGCCGTCATTCTGTGCATACAAAACCGAAGAAAAAAGAAAAATAACCACAACCAATAAAAAAATCTGTTTTGACATACATTGCCTCTCTATAATATTTTACGGTGATAAATAAAATCCGAAACAAACCGAATTTCCTTTTAGCGTACCAAGAAATAATAAATTTACAACCCTAATAGAAAAAACGGTAATCTATCAGTGGAATTTTTGTTTTTTCGATTTTCACCCCGACAGGGGCAGTGGCAAGTTGATAGTGGATAGTTGATAGTGTCGCAAGCGGAATTACTGCCGAAATGGTATTACTCCGCGTGCGAACTTTCCACTCTCCACTCTCCACTATCAACTACTCGCTTGACCTACGGTTATGAAAATGCCACCCCTTTCGGGGTGAAGAAGAAAAAATAATAATTCCACTGATAGATTACAAATTTTCTCTGTGTCCTCTGTGTTCTCTGTGGTTAATAAAAAAACGAGTTTTTAGAGATTCCCTTAAGATTATTAACCAAAAAACGACTAAAAACGACTAAATTAGGAAAGCAAGATAAAGAATATTCGATAGATTTTCCGAAAAACTTATATGGAGTTTTAGATTACCACAATAAAATCATCATATTTTACGGAATTATAGATATTGCAAGTTAAGCTATTGAGTTTGTGTTTAATGTAAATTTCTCTTATCACAGGACTTGCGTTATTTAGATTCGCTGTTTTGCTCCCGTATGGAGTATAAAGTGTCTCGTTTCACTATTATCATACCTCTTTTGAGTGATACCCCGACGGAAGCGTTTGAGGAGACGCTTGCTTCTGTACTTGTCCACAAACCGGAAGGTACGGAGGTTCTGATTGCCAATGCTGCGGGGTATTCCGATCCTTGGAATACGGTTACTGAAGGAACGGTTTTTATTGCTTTGGAGCATCTTTCTAACCCGATGGAAGTGTTGAATAAAGCGATTCTACAATCACGAAACGATATTTTGCATATTCTTTATCCTGGGACAGAGGTTTCGGCTCATTGGACGCAAAATATTTTGCAATTATTTGAGCAATCGCAATTAGGTATTGTTATACCGTGTGTGTATGATCGTCAAAAGGGCAAACGAATTTTTTCGCTTGGAATTCACTACAAACCGGAAGGAGTTCTGCGAACAATCCGGCGTTCCCAATGGGCGGAGGCGGCTCAAAAGCGAATTGTTCCTCATATTTCGGCGATGTTTATTCGTAAAAAGGCGTTAACACAAATTGGGTTATTTGACACGAATTTTATTCCTCAGATTTCTTATGTTGATGCGGCGATGGGGGTATTGAAGCAAGGTTGGGGAATTGCGGTGGATCAGGAGTGCCGGATTATGGTTCGCCCCAATTACCTGCCGGCAACCAATGCTTTTACTTGGGGAGTTCAAATAGAGCGGCTTTATTTTCGTTGGTTTGGGCAAAATTCAACCTTAACTGCATTAGGAAAACATTTTGGTTCATTTGGAATTGATTTTTGGCGTCATTTACCGAAGTTCAAAGCGTTTCAGATTCTTCTGGGTCGATTATTGGGACTTTTTTTCTTTGGTGAGATGCTGACATTTTTCCAACGATCTCGTAAAATCACACTGGAATTTAAGATTATGGATTCACCGCCTGTGTCTATTCCGGTGGAGTTTCGCCAACCAGACCAAGATAATTGCCCAAAAGCAGCGTAAAGTAGTTGATAGTTGATAGTTAATAGTTATGAGTGAATAGTGAATAGTGTCGCAAGCGGATTACGACCAAAACGTTTTGAATCCGCTTGCGAACTCTCCACTATTCACTCATAACTATTCACTAAAATCGACCTCATTTTCACCTAATTTTCCGAACAAAACAACCTCAGTAGCCAATAAGCCTCTCAACTCGTCAACCTCATTACCTCATTGTTTTCCGTGTGAATGAGGTAATGAGGTTGGTTTTAGTTAATAGTGGATAGTGAATAGTAGCCAAGTATCACCACATGTCGGTACAGTGAAGTGTCACCACATTGGCATCGAATTTTATAACATTAAATTTGGTATGATTATTTTTTATATGTATTTCTTATTGGTACGTGATATTCAGCGGAGCCGATATAGATATGGTTCTGTGGTTCTTTTTTTCTTAGTTTGTGAAAATGGATGAGGTGATTTTTTAGATCGACGGTTGCTCTGATGAGTCTCAAAGTCCAATTTTC
>JAITBS010000520.1 GCA_031283515.1 Planctomycetaceae bacterium | reverse complement strand
TTAACTGCTTCCTCAAGCCGTTTTTCTGCTTCCGTAATATCTCCGCGTTCCATTGCGGCAATTCCGAGCCGGCTTCGTTCATTGCTAAGAATTTGACTTGGAGTGATCGGCTTCAATGCTCCGCCCCAATGACAAGCACTTAGGAATGTCAACAAAAAGAAGACCAAAAATAAACGTATTAAAACCATTAAAATCAAGACTGTCACCGAAAATCATATTCGGAATATCATTACAAAATCAAAATTTCTTACCTATTTTTCATTTTGTTTTGGAATCGTACCAAATCTTTTGATTTTGTTCCAGTGCAATTTTCGCAATATTTCAGTGGAATATTTTTTTGAATTTGTTTACAGTTGGCAATTACAAGGTAGGCAACTGAAAGGTCGCAACGGTTGTTTTTGTTATTGTGTTGTACACGGTTGGTTTTTCATTTCCGCCCGTCAACAGAGGCAAGTCGGCGAAAGGTTGACTACCCGATTCCGTAGGCTTTCGGTGTGTCGGCGAAACGCCGAAACCCAATTTATCTGCCTAAATTCACAACCACCTGTGGACACAAGGAAAATTTTCAAACGGAAAGACAGAACTCCATCGCTCTGTAAGTCTCTGTTTTGGTGTACAAAATATTGTGTAATCTTTCACACTGCAAGTGCCATTTAGAGAACAGCCGTTTTGAAATAGAACCGCAATTTAAAGCGTAAAAAGTATCGTTACTAAAAAATAAAAAGCATTTGCGCTAAATTAGCTTGATTTTCATGAGAACACTATTTAAGTTATTGTAATATATCAATGGAATAGTTAATAGTGAACAGTTAATAGTGTTCGCAAGCGGAATTACTGCCGAAATGGTATTACTTCCGCTTGCGCAACTATTCACTATTCACTCATCACTATTCACTAACCACAGTCCTTAATCTTGGATGAAATTTTCCGGTTTCCTTCCTTTTTTGTGTTTCCCAAACCCCATAGGAAGTGTTTCGTAATTACCGACAATTCCGACATTAGTACGCTCCAAAATCACCGATTCCAATCCGGAAAGCCAATACACCGCATTCACCAAAAGACGACGTAACCCTTCACTTTCAAGGTCTTGCGATGATCCCATTGTTGTCGTAAACACATTGCCGGTTTTGTTGTCCTCCGTTTTGTACGTTTTTATCCAAGCAATCGGCATCATGGGGTCGTTTTTGGAACCGGCAACCGGTTGATCGGTTGGTTTCATACCCGCCAGTACCTGTCCCAAAACCAACGGCATTGAGTCGCCCGGAAGCGGCAACCGAATACGATACACATCCGTCAATCCAAAAATGTCCTCGCAGCCGCGAACTATCGGATGTGTCTTGTTTTCGGCAACAATCATTCCTCGTGTTGCCTCATATCCGTGATGACCATGATGGTCAATCCATGTTTCCCCTAATATTTTTCGTCCAAATCCTTGTTCCCAATTGCCCGTGTTATCGTGATAATCGAAACTGTATCGAGCAAACATCCTCTCTTTCGGAATACGAAAAGCATGAGTAGAAGTCCGCATACCCAATACCGGTTTGCCCCTCCGAAGATACTCGTCAAAATACTGCATCTGCTCATCCGGTAAATTGCGGAACCGAAGATTAACCACCAATACATCCGCCGTTTTCAATACATGAAGATAAGGAATATTCGTTGTACAAACCGGATCAATTTCACCAGTTTCAGGATTGATTGCAAAAAGTATTGTACAATCAAATCCGTGATGTTTGGCAAGAATTCGACCCAACTGAACAACCGCTTCTTCCGAACGGTATTCCTCATCGCCGGAAACTAAAACAACTTGTTTACCATTTCCCGGAAGATTCGGAGTTCCCTTATATTGTAACGGTTCACCCGGCACCAGTTCCCCAAAAAAGATCGGAACAAACACCAAAACAATAATCAATTGATAAAACAACTTTCGCATTCGTTTGTACTTAATCATATTACTACACCTAATCCTATTACGATATTATTTATTTTTCAAAAAACTTTTGATTACTCGGCTGGTTTGTTCGGCAGGTTTTGATAAAATAAAAAATCACAAAAATCATCGTTCAGACTTTTTTATACCTTTATTTCATGGACAACCTCTTGCCCTACAAAAAAGATCTTTCAAAAGATTCCTCATTGATTAAAATTCTCAAGCCGCTAACCAACTCATTTCATGCAACCGATTCGAATTTTATACCTTATTGATGATCTTTGGTCAAGTCGTGGCGGAAGTGAGCAACATTTACTCTGGCTGCTGAACAATATTCCTGATTCGGAATTTGAGAAACATTTTGTGATTTTTTCCACACTCTGGCATCCGGAACCGAGTATTCTTGAACATCAACCGCTTGTTCTTGGGGAACGTTACGGAATAACGCGATGTTCCTGGTTGCGGCGTCTTTGGGCTCTAAACCAATTGATTCGTAAATGGAATATTGATCTTATTCAAGCATTCAGTCCGATGGGCGAGTTTGCTGCGGTACTGGCATCGAGTTTATCGTTGCGATGCCGAGTTGTTGGCAACCGGCGTGATTGCGGCTACGACAGACGTTTGAAATACCGTGCTATTAACCGGTTAAGCCGTTTTTTCGGAACAAAATATATTGCCAACAGCGAAGCGGCACGTCAGGCAGCGTTTCGAAATGACCGAACGCCTTTAGAATCCATTACCGTTATCAGAAATCCTGTTGCAACAAACCGTATTCAGGAAGGACTACGTGTCCCTTGGGAACGTGAAAAACTGCCCATCCCCAAAAAAGCACAACACGGAAAAATCATCGGTATGGTAGCTTCCGTACGTCCAATCAAAGATTACTCCTCGTTAATTCGTGCCACAAAAATTGTTCTCGAAAAAATTCCCGACACTTGGCTTCTTTGTATTGGTGAGCCTCAAGAAAATCACAAAAAAGAATTACAACATCTTGCCGATGAATTGGGTATTTCTGAACGGATACTCTGGTACGGAGGAATTGATAATCCGCTTACAATAATTCCCAATTTTGATGTTGCGGTGCTTTCAAGTCATTCGGAAAGTTTTTCCAACAGTGTATTGGAATACGCAGTTGCGGAGTGTCCGATTGTGGTTTCCAATGTCGGCGGGCTCAGTGAGATTATCGAAAATAACCAAACCGGTTTTGTTGTTCCGCCGCAAAATCCACAAGTATTGGCAGAAAAAATTATCCAACTTCTCGAAAACCCCGAATTAGGAAAAACATTCGGAAAAAGAGCAAAAGAATCTGTATTTGAAAAATACGATGAGAAAAAAATTCTCGAACAATATCTCAATTACTACAAGTCAATCGTGAACACTTGATAATATAACACACAAAATGGAAAACACTATCTTTTACACGAACTTAAAATATTAGATATTTAGGAAACTTTTAAACCCCACTTGTCCATAGTTAAAATAATGTTATGATATTCTAATATGTGTATTTTTTTCTCTTTTCCTCTTTTTTTTTAACTTTTTGTTTTATGTCCCTTCATCATCGTTCTTCTTTTTTTGATATTGACTATCAACTCAATAAAATTCACAAATTGAATAACTTTCTTGTTCGTCTCAATGCTCTTGTCAATTGGACGATATTTTTGGCACCTCTTTCGACGCTTCGTCATCAGCGAAATCCCTCTAAAGGCGGTCGTCCTCCGTTTGATTTACTTTTGATGTTTAAGATTCTTATTCTCAAAACGCTTTACAATCTTTCCGATGAAAATACGGAATTTCTTATCCGTGACCGTTTATCATTTCGGGAATTTCTCGGTTTGAATCTTTCGGACAGGGTTCCGGATGCACGTACGATATGGCTTTTTGGCGAGTTACTGAAAGAGCAAAATATGGAGCGTTCTCTTTTTGATTTATTCTATGAGGAGTTAGCTCGTCATGGTATTGAGGTGAAGCGAGGTTGTGTTATGGATGGTACATTTATTGATGTTCCGAAACAACATAATTGTTGTGAAGAGAATACCCAAACCAAGAAGGGACATATTTCCGAACAATTGGTTTTCGAGCCTGAAGTGTAGAGATGTAACTGTCTATTTTGTTTTTTGAGAATACGAACTAATACTTTGTTAATCTTAAAATTGGGAATGAGCCGACAAATAGCCTTAAAAAATTAATTTTAATCGAATGTCTTTCATAAAACATGTATCCCAAAATTAACGAAGCACTAGACGAAAAAATAAGTAAACAAAAAAGAGTTTGAAGCAAAATTTTCGTTTGTTTTGTTCTTTTGTTTGTTTCGTATTTTCAAAAAATAATCTCTAAAAATCTGTGAAAATCAGCGTACTCCAGAGGACTTGAACCTCTAACCTTCGGTTCCGAAGACCGATGCTCTATCCAATTGAGCTAGGAGTACTTAAAATATGGCTTCAAATATTATTAAAAAAATTTGAGTATTGCCAAAATTATTTTTTCTATGGTACAAATATAGTTGTAAGCCTTACTTTTTCAATGGCATGATTGAAAATTAGATTAGATTGTTATTTTTAATGTTGATAATATTAAAACCATTCGATATTTTTTTGCAAGGGGTACCTTTCAATGTGTTCTTATTGACGATTGGAAATAAAAAATCACGTAATCTATCAGTGGAATATTTTTGAATTTGTTTACAGTTGGCAATTACAAGTGAAAACGTTTCGGCGAAACGTTGGCTACCTTTGGAGTCCATTGGTAAACAAATTGACGAAATATTCCACTGATAGATTACAAAATAATAATTTCACTGAAATATTACAAAAAATTTGAAAACTTTTAAGACCACCGATTGATTTCTTATTTTTTTTGTGTAAACTTTAATTCTGTTTTAGCCGTACTTTATTTTTTGCCGTAATTGTGTTGCGGTGATTAATGGCGGTGATTTCAACAAAATCTTGAGAAATTAAGGAGTATAACGATGAAAAATTTAGCAAAAAGAATGGTGAAAAGTTTAGCGAAAAGTCCGATGTTAAAATGGGCAAGACAGGAAAAGCAGGGGGGGGGGGGACCAGTATTGTTGAGATTTAAAAAACGAGCGTGGAGGTTGTTGAGGTTCAAAAA
>JAITBS010000433.1 GCA_031283515.1 Planctomycetaceae bacterium | reverse complement strand
GTACAACACAATAGTAAGCCCAACCGTTGCGACCTTTCAGTTGCCTACCTTGTAATTTCCAACTGTAAACAAATTCAAATAATAATTTCACTGATATATTACAGAAAAAATTCCGATTTTAGGGAATTTTCCCAATATTCCTTATTATTCGGTATAAAATACATTTTTCGTATCAGATTTTTATGGGAACGACCGCAAAAAATAACTTCCATCGAGTGGATGAGTGAATTGCGTTTACATTTCTCTCTTGTTCCGTTGTAATTGGGACAAAATGAAAAAATTGCTCTGGAATTGTTTTCATAAAATTGTCATAATCGCATTTGTTTTTAGAAAATACGGAGTTTTATCGCGTTGCTCTTAACTCGACGGACGAAAATGGTAAAAACAGACCAAATACGTTATTGGTTTAACGTATTTGTTTTGATAGCGGTTTATTTTGTGTCAACAGCACCAAATCTTGTTTGGTATGCCGCCGCCCAAGATACCGAACCACAACAAATAACAATTGATGTTCGTTTTCGCGACGGCAATGAAATTTTTTCACCCCAAACTCCTGTGATTTTAGATGTTTTACCTAAATTTTCACAGGTTTCTGAAAGTTTGCAGAATGAAAAGGGTTTTGTGTTGAATATTGTTGTTATCAAAAAAAGTCAACCCGATGAAGCTCCCAAATTTCCTATTACCGAACTGGAAATTCAAATCCCTGCTCTTGCGAATAGTCCTTGGTTTCCTGTTTCGTTTCTCACTCCGCCTGAAGAAGGAATTTACGAGATTACAGTTTCTCTGCAACGTAAAAATGAACGTTCTGCCAATCAATTAGGTTATTCTATTTTGAACTTTCCCGCCAATCCGTTGCAACGGCGTTCACCGAAAATTATTGCCGAAACCGTTGTTCAATGTGTTGTTCTTCAACAAACTCCGATTCCGCGATTGATTGGACGTTTGGATTCTCTAAAAAAAGAGCTTCTCGAAACAGTCGATACAACAAATCCTGCATGGTGGAAAAAACATCTTCATATTCCAAGTTTTCCCAAAATCGCCCATTTACCAACTCCAAAAATCCCTGAATTTCCTAGATTAGCCAGTTTTCGTGAACGTTCTAAAACAACATCTGAACCGGCAAACACCGCAGCAGAAAAAACAGAGAAAAAATCTGTCCGTACAAGTGAAAAGTTGCTGGACGAATTGTACAGCCAATGGAAAACCGGAGTTTCGGGACGATTGGGAAGCGGACACCTTTTGGAAAGTACAACAAATTTTAACCAGTCAACACAATCTCCGCATTTTTCCGTGTTGACCCCAGTTTCCGCAACAAATACTGCCGAATCTGTTAATGAAGCATGGGAAGCATTGCCGTTACCAATAAAGGAAATCGGTAAACCACATCTTGTGGAGTTGGATTATCCGTCGGAAATTCCGCAAACACTTGGTATTGGAGTTGTTGAACTGTTGAATGAGGGTGATAAAGTCGTTCCTGTTTTGACAACAGATTCTGGAATTTGTGTTGTCGAGGAAGTTGTTTCTGATCAGGTTCGGGGTCAGGTCGCAACTCACAGGATTCTTTTTTGGCCCAAAACAAAACAACCAATGTTGCTTCTGGTGAACCGCGACCATCAACACGAAGCACAATTCGGTGATGTTCGGCTTTACCGAATTGATTCGGATCAGGTTGATAAAACCAACCCTCAATCAATTCCGTTACAAACAGAAATACCAACTCTGATTCCCAAACCGTTTGATGGATTACCGCAACGGTTTGTTATTGGTTATCTTCACCGTGCGGATTTTCTGGACGATTTAAGTTCTTCTGTTGAATTTCGAAACGATAGTATTCCTATAACGGACTGGCAAATGTTGTACGATAGTTCCATCCGAATGATCGACTCACTTCGTCATTGCGGTTACGACGGTACAATAATCAATGCCGCTTCAAACGAATCAATACTTTATCCGTCCGAAAAACTCGGAACAATTACTGTTAAGGATTCGTTGGAACTTTTGTTTCGGCTTTTTGATCGGGAACAATTAACATTGATTCCAAGTCTTGATTTTAACTTCCCGATTCCGGAACTTGAAATATTGTTACGAACAAATCCCGCTTTGGCAAACGAATTGCTTTGGTCGGAACCAAACGGCGGACCGCGATATAATTTGTTACATCCGCTTGTCCGAAAAGCGATGTTGGAGATTGTTCGTGAATTAGTTGAACGATATTCCGGTCATGCCTCCTTCGGTGGAGTTGCTGTTCTCTTAACTCCCGATGGTTCCGCCCGATTGCCTTTGATTCATCGGGAGTTGGATGACCGGACTTTTCAACAATTTTTGCAATTTCTGCAAGAAACACAACCTAATAAATCCGCCGAATTAACCGTTCCTCCAGAATTAACCGCAAGTATTGTAAACCAGCAACAAATGTTACAACGTAATGCTGCAAGAGCACAATTTGTTCAAAATGATTCCCAAATATGGGATGCATGGATACGTTGGCGAACACGAACAACTCGGGATTTTTATGACGATATTACAAAAATTGTTACCGAAAAAAGGTCTGATGCTAAGTTTTACCTTGCAGCCGGAACGTTGTTGGATCATCCTGAAATTCGGTCTTATTGTTTGCCGAATTTATCTCGCTGGCCCTCACCGGTTTACATTTTGCGAATACTCGGTTTTGATCCGGCCTTACTGTCGAAAATTCCTTCGCTTATATTTCTTCGTCCCAGCCGAATTTCAAGTACACCGGATTCAATGGATTCGGCAAGTTATTGTGAATTTGATTCTGTTGAAACTGCCGCTCCCTTTCTAAAAGACGGGTGCATCGCGGGAACTTTGTTCTATCACGATTCACACGAAGTTCCAGCCGGATTTCGGAATCGCCGGCGTTTCGTTAAACAATTGACGCAATCGGATATCGGCATGTTTGTTGACGGCGGGCGAATCTTTCCAAACGGAGAAGAAGAAATGTTGTACGAATTTTTAGCAGTTTTTCGTCAACTTCCGGCAATTCCGTTTCAAACTTTTGTCTCGAAAGATACTGCCGGTGAAAAATCACTTCAACCGGTTACTGTACGTTATATTAGTACGGCACAAGGATTGATTATGTATCTTGTCAATGATGCTCCATTTTGTGTTACGGCGGAGACAGTGATTGCCGCTGCACCGAAAAGTTCATTGCGGGAACTAAGCGGATACCGTACACTCGAACCAATAACTATTCGTAATAATCATTTGGTCTGGCAGGTTCATCTTCAGCCGTTTGATTTTGTTGCGGTTATTCTTGACGATCCTCAATCGGTTATTCGCGAGGTCAATATCAATCGTCCTCCGGCAATTTGCGGTCACAATGGATTACTCAAACGAAAAGTAGAACAACTTAGTCAACAAATTCACACCGCTCATAGCGGAGTTCTCTGGGAAAAACTCACTAATCCCGATTTTGAAACACAAAATACAGAATCAGGTGAAATTGCCGGTTGGAAACATTTTGGTTCGCTTTTACTGACCGCACAACTTGATTCCGAAAAGAAAAATTCCGGTCAATACAGTTTGAAATTAACCGGAATTTCCGGTATTGAAAATGAACCGGGCATGGTTCTTAGCGAACCATTCGAAGTTCCGGCAACCGGACAACTGTTTATTTCCATGTATGCAGGAATTAGTGACAATATTATCGCCAAACAAGGTTCACTTCCGTTGGATGTGGTTCTTTCCGCACAAAAACAAGGTGAACGTGAGCCGTTGTTCCTTTCCTATCGGGTGGAACCGGTTTTTCTGCCGCTTCTGGTGAAATCGCCGCCGCAACACGGAGTACGCTGGTACCGTGTTATTGTTCCGTTTACTCAACTTCCGACAACAGGACTCAATGATTTTCGTATCGGATTTCGTTTATTTGGTACAGGAACGGTTTGGATTGATGATGTCATACTTTACCGAATGACCTTTACTTCAAACGAAATCAAGGTGTTACAACAAATTGCACTTGTTGCCAACAGCCGATGTTCCTCTGACCGGATTTCCGATCTTCTTTCGATTCTCGAAGGATATTGGGTACAATATCTTTTCCGTCATATTCCGGCACCGATAATACCGTTACATACAACACAAGTTCACACAACTCAAAATTCCGCAAATCAAAATCATGTAACACAAACATCAACAAAACCGCCCGCTGTAACCGTTAACGAAAATAATCCCTATTCACCACAAATTATCGTAACTCCGCCTGATTCGCCGCCGCCCAAAAAAGAAGAATCAAGTATTTTTAATCGTATCAAAAGTTGGTTTTCGAAATAGTTAAGATTGGCGGTTTAGGACTTCGGATTGGGTTACTATTTTAGTATTAGGAAATTTTGGTACTTTTTTTTTAATGATATGATTGAACTTCGTCGAGTTTCCGTTCATAATTTGAAGGGAATTGATCTTGATTTACCGTACAAGAAATTGATTGTACTCTGCGGGCGAAGCGGAAGCGGGAAAAGTTCGCTTGCTCTCGACACACTTTACGCAGAAGGACAACGCCGATATATTGAAACGTTTTCAACTTCTGTACGGCAATTTCTCGAACGGCTGGAAAAACCGGATGCGGAACGAATTGACGGTATTCCGCCTGCTGTGGCTGTAACCGCCGGATCATTCCATAACGCTCATCGAAGTACCGTCGGAACTGTTACGGAAATAAACGAATATCTGGGTTTGCTCTTTGCTAAAATCGGACATGTTTTTTGTCCGTGTTGTTCTCGTGAAGTTCGAATTGACACACCTCAAAGTATTTTGGAATTTCTCCGGTCAACATTTTCGGACGAAAATCAGCAACTTCGGATTGCGTTTGCACCTCCGCTTGATCTTGATCGGGAAACATTTGAAATCACATGGAAAGAACGCGGTTTTGTTCGCGGAATTGTATCGGAAACTCCTTTTCGGTTGGACGAAGACGGTATTCCACCGGAACTGTATCAGCAAGGACAAAAAAAAGAACAGGAATTATTGCTCCTTGTTGACCGGTTAATGTTGAACGCCGAAGAAGAACGGATAACCGATTCGCTCGAAACCGCTTTGGAACAAGGTGAAGGTGTCTGTATTGTTTTGGTACAGCGCAACAAAAATGATCGGGAATCATTTGAACGGTTTGTATTTTCGCGATATTTTTCGTGTGCTTTTTGTAATATTGACTTTCCGGTACAGGAACCGAAATTGTTTTCGTTCAATAATCCGCAAGGAGCTTGTCCGGTTTGTGAAGGTTTGGGTTTTGTCAAAGATGTTCCGTGTTCGAAGTGCGGCGGAACACGGTTACGTCCTGAAACATTAGCGGTAAAAATCATCGGCAAAAACATTGCAGACAACACGTTTCCCAATACCGCCGTGAATATCGCAACACTTTCCGATATGAAAATTACAGACTTAATCCATTTCTTTGAAGTCTTGAAATTATCGGATCAAGAATGTCGATTAGGAAAAATTCCTTTGGAACAGATTCAACTTCGTCTTAAATTTTTGCAACAAGTCGGGTTAGGTTATTTATCGTTATCACGTCCCATACCGACACTGAGCGGCGGAGAACAACGCCGGACGGCATTGACTGCGGCACTTGGTTCGAGTCTTGTGGATATGTTGTACGTTTTGGATGAACCGTCCATCGGTTTGCATCCGGCGGATACCGATAAATTGTTACAGTCCATCCGGCAACTCTGTGATCAGGGAAATACAATTATTCTGGTGGAACACGAAGAAGTGTTTCTTTGGGCTGCGGATCATCTTGTCGAAATCGGACCGGGTGCCGGCGAATCCGGCGGTCATTTGGTGTTTCAGGGAACCATTCAAGAAATGATTCATGATCCCAAGAGTTTAACCGGAACTTATCTTGCTCAAATGTGCAACAATAATGTCTCTTCAAAACGACGGATTCCAGAATACGGAGTTATTGAAATTACCGGTTGTCGTGGACATAACCTGAAAAATCTCACTGCCGTATTTCCGCTTGGAATGTTGTGTGTTGTTAGTGGAGTTAGCGGAGCAGGCAAGAGTTCGCTTGTTCAAAAAACATTGTATCCGGCGTTATGTAAATATTTGAGTAACAAAAATATTCCGAATAGTTTACCGTTTGATCAACTGATTATGAATGATTTAATTAGCGGCACCATACTTGCCGATCAAAACCCAATCGGTCATTCGCCAAGATCAAATCCTGTAACCTATTTGAAAATTTTCGATGATATCCGCAATATTTTTGCAACAACTGCGGATGCCCGAATCAAAAATCTGACGGCAAGTCAATTCAGTTTCAATGTTGAAGGCGGACGTTGTGAACATTGCAAAGGCGATGGTTCTATGGTGATCGACATGCAATTTCTGCCGGACATGCTTGTTCGTTGTCCGCAATGTCAAGGCAAACGTTATCGTTCGGAAATTCTTGAGGTTTTGTATCGGGGCAAAAATATTGCCGAAGTGTTGGATATGACAGTGCGTGAGGCGTTTACGTTTTTTCGGGGTCAGAGTAAAACGCAACATAAATTAAAACGTTTGCTGGATGTTGGTCTTGATTATATCCGATTGGGACAACCGATAAACACACTTTCCGGCGGTGAATCGCAACGGCTTAAATTAGCGGCTTATTTGTCACAAACGGGAAAAGGACATTCCTTAATTCTGATGGATGAACCAACAACAGGATTACATTTTGTTGATATTGTACAATTATTAGATTGTTTTAACGCCTTAATTGAAACGGGACATTCGCTGATTGTTGTGGAACACAACCTTCAAGTGATTCGGGCGGCTGACTATATTATTGATTTGGGACCTGGAGCCGCAGACTTGGGCGGAGAAATCGTTGCGCAAGGAACTCCTGAAGAAATTGCGGCTTCGGAACGATCATTAACCGGAATATTTTTGAGAAATCCGGTTCGCCATAATCGTAATTAAAAATAAAAAAAGAACAATGTCTCGGCAAAACATCGCCTACGTTTTGATGCAATGTTTACAATGAAATATTGCCAACCTCTTGATTTTTATCTGTAAACAGTGTATAAGTCAATTATCTATGAAAAATTTACTGAATAATTTGTTATTGATTTTTACCTTATTATTTGTGAGTGATTTCCTCAGGTTTTCAGTTATGAAAATAAATTTTTGTTTATTGTTCTTTGTCTTTTTTGTATTGACAATAGGATTATCCGCCGCTGAAATAGAACAAAAAGTTGCCGAAATGATTTTCGAAACGGATGTTCACGGTTGGCAGGCAGAACGTTTTTGTCGCGCCATTCTCAGGGACAAAGTTTTTTTTATTCAAGCGGTTGATGGGTTACCGTTTCTTTCCCGAAAGATGGATGTTCTTGGCGGTCAAATACGGATTGTTGTGGAGATACGCACTTCGACCGTTTCCACAGTAACCGCTTCATGGACAACTCAGGGTTCTCCTCGCCGCAGTAACGATAAAATGAAAACACTGTCACTCAATTCCGATGGAACTTGGTATTCCTACGAATTTAATTTTCCCATTTCTGATCGTTTAACAAGTTTTACCTTGCAATTTAGCACTTCGGACGGAACATGGGAAATCAAATCATTCACCATTTATCGGCGCAGTATGCATCCGATCAAGGTGTTACGGATTGTGCCGTATCAACATACGGACGAAAACCGTAACAACCGGAATATGCTTCGATACACGATTCAAAATAACGCATTAGTTCCTCTGACTTTTTATGTGGGACATCAACCGGAAGAACTCAAACTTCAGGAATCGAAATCCATTGATTTGGGAGTTCCCATTAAAACAGAAGGCAATCTTGCGGTTGCCAACCTAAGACTTCGCTCAAAAGATTTTTCAGAGATTGATTATTCTGTATTTTTGTACAAACCCGAAGGCAAAACAGACTGGATTACCAAAACATTTGACCAAACAAAAACAATAGAAATCGCTCCCAATGCCCGAATGGCGCGGATTCGGTTTGGCGAAAAAATTGTTGCGATTATTGCTCCGATTGTTCACCGTTATGGAGTTATTCCCGTATTTAATCCGGCTTCGGACTCAACAGAAAATTCGTTTCATTTTGAATCTCCCGATGTCGATTTGAAAATCCGGATCGAAAATCAATCGCTTCGTTTTCTGATTAAGGATAAAACATCACCAGAAAATCAAGCGTTACTAAATTTCGAACCGATTGAAGGTCCTGTGGTACGAATTTTTGGAACACTGCAAAGCGGTTTGTTACCCGGAGTGGAATTTCTGGGGCAAGGCGATGTTAGTTCTTCAACGATTGATATTGAAGAACCTTACAATGATCGTTCCAAACCCAATCCACTTTGGATGACGATGCCGATAGCACTTTTAGGAACAGACCAAGGTTCTGTTTTGTTACGTTGGAACGATATGAAACTTCAACCGAAATTGGCATCACCGAATTATTTTGATCAAACCGATGATCATCGAATTGGGTTGATTGGTTCGGAGATTGACGTAACACTTAATTTTTGGGAGCCGGTTCATTCCAAAGATTCGGCGGTTATTCGGGCGTTACGGTATTACATTAACGAGCGGGGATTTCCCGAACCGCCCGACGCTCCCAGAAATTCCGAAGAACAACGGCTACTCAATCTTCAGGCACTTCGTGGACCGCTTCAAATGGAAAACGATTTGCAATGGGGTTACGCGATAGAACCAGAGTGGCAACGAAAACCATTTGCGGATATGCTTTCAACTTTTGTTCGATTGGATGAGGCGGGACAAGACAACCGATTAATTAAACCAACAGAAATTGTATCCGGCGGTGCGGATATTGCCAATGATGCGATTTACTTTCTCACGGAACGAATTGAAGAATGGAAAAACACCCGCGAAAAAGCGATTCAGTCTATTTTTATTTTACGTAATCCGGATGGTTCTTTCCTCCATCAAACGCGGTATCCAGAGGTTGAATCGTTACGGACTTCATTTGGATATTCTGCAATTCGAACATTGGAAATCATGGAATTTGTACGATTAACCGGTAATCGGGAACTGTTTGAAAAAATTCGGCAATCACTAGAATATCTGAAACATTGTGAAGTTCCGCGCGGCGGATATTATCGAGACACGCCGTCGCACACTCCAGACCTCTTAACTGCCGCAACTCTTGTCTGGCTTTACACTTGGGCGTTTGAATTTTCCGGTGAAACAGAATATCTGGAATGGGCAAATCGTTTCGCATTTATCGGATTGCCGTTTGTTTATCAGTGGAAAGACCGTGAAAACATGCTTTATATTACCGTTTCAAAATTAGGCGGAACAGAACGTCATTTACCGCATTGGTTTGGTGTTACGCAAACACGTGACGGTATTGTATTTGCGTACGCATTGAATCTCCTTGCAAAATACGATTCCAGTGTCGATTGGAAACGTCCGGCAATTGGTATTCTCCATGCAATAGAAAAAATCCAGTATGTGGAGGGTACTGAAGCCGGTTGCGTTCCTGATATCTTTGATGTAACAACACAAGAACGCCGCTCATGGAAAATCAATCCGTGTGCTTTGGTTTCATTGAGATGGGCAATTGAAAACAAAACCGATTCACTGTTCGTGTTGACCAATAAAGAGAGAACCGAACGATATGTTTCCCCATATCCGTTACGCTGGACAAGTCAAGGAATTGAAGCATACAATGTTCCGCCTGATCGGAAATTCCAAATTCTCCGTAACGGAAACCGCATCAATAAAGCCGAAGGAACTCTTGTTATTCAGGATTGACTCAAAATAATGTTCAAAAAATACCCGCAACAAACAAAATAACCTTCCGGTTTTTTGGGCAGTCGGGTTTATTGGGTTAATTTTTTTAATTCATTTTCGAATGATTTGACGTCTGTTTTCATGCTCCATTTGATATTTTGTCCCATGAATTTGAATGCTTTTTCTTGAGATTCAATGGCGATTTTATCAGACAAACGCGGATTATTGCTTTTGGTTTCTATGAT
>JAITBS010000245.1 GCA_031283515.1 Planctomycetaceae bacterium | reverse complement strand
ACACTGCATCCTACGTGCAGCCTCACGTGCCGCCTGAACGGCGGGAAGTAGCAACGCAATCAATACACCTATGATCGCAATCACTACAAGGAGTTCAACTAACGTGAACCCGCAAAATTGTCTAATTTTCATTTTTCGCCTCCTAATTGGTTAAAGGTAAAACTAGAAACAATTGCAAATAAATACAAAATAAATTATGACGCAAATTCAATTCAAAACATTATAATAAAAAATTACAATCTGTAAAAGAGTACCCCGATAAATTTTACAATTTATCAATCACTTCAACGCCGTTCTAAATTCATCCAACGAAACACAACTCAATGAAAAATCCACTAATTCATCCAACTTCTCAAGATCATGAATCGAATGAATCTTTTTCTGCAACAACTTCGGCGGTTGTCCCAAACGGCGTGATAATATACGTATTACCGTCGCCACTTTCTCTTCCGCCCGACCTTCCACTCGACCTTCCACTCGACCTTCCACTCGACCTTCGTCTTTCCATTTATCGATAAAACCAAGTTCTTTCAAAACGGTTGTAACATTCTCACGCATCATTAACTCCTTAAAGGTTTGTAAATTTTCATTAGTAACCACATCAATATAAGTCTGAATCGGTGCATTTTTACCAAATTTGGAGGTTACCGTTAAAACTCGTTGTAATCGATCAATCGTAAGATTGGAACTTAAACTATTGATCCAAAAATTAATCTTTTCCGGTAATTCCTTCAATACAATAATTTGAGTTGGACTCGCCTCGCCTTCTACGACGTAAATTCCCTCTTGATCGTGTCTTACAATATATTTCGCCCGTTTCAGATAACTCAATAATCGTTTCGGTTTCCGTGTGGAAACAAGTGTTACCGACATATCTTGTATCCGAATCGCGTGACGAACAGCATAAAAACGGCTATAAACTTGCGTCTTGTCGTAATCCTCGATGGAAATGTAATCTTCGGGACTCTTGTATTCTAGGACATTATACGTTCGGAATATTCGACCTATATTTTTCGTAATCGCAATATCTGCGTTTTTTTTAATAATAAGGACATCTATTTTTAAGGGCTGCGCGGTCAACTGGTGCTCGGATTCAAAACTTAAAATATCTTGATAATCTTGAAACTCCAACTGAATCGCTTCAAAAAAAGCAGGATGCCACTCTGTACGCGATGAAAATTGGGCACTTGTTTTACTCACCTTAATTCTAAAATGTTACTATAATTTGTGTATAACACCCTTAAAAAATGAACAAAATCAAAAAATCTCACTTTACAATACCTTTATATTACACTTATATTACACTCACTTCTCAAACTTTTCAAAAACTAACAACTAGTTGCACCATTCTAATATTTTAATCGAACATCGCCAAAAAATAAACAAGAAAACCTAAATAATTTTTTTTTATTTTTTTGAAAAAAAATCTTCCTATTCACAAAACAGCATGAAAACTTTGTTTAATTTATGTATTTTAAGGCAAGTGAAGTGAGTGATTTTTATCTTTTGTAATTTATAAATACTCGTATGCCGATGCCGTTGTAATTGGATTCTTCAAAATATAGAACAAAATTAAACATTATTATATTTTTGTTTATCAGTAAAAATTGGCAAGATTACTTATTTGCCAAATGTAAAGTTATAAGCGTTCAGTATCAACTCACTCAAATGCGATGGAAATGGAATAACTCCATCAAAAAAAAAACGTAGTATTTACGGACATACGTGTTGAAATAAATAAAATTAACGAATAAAATTAGCGAATAAAATTATAGCAAGGTCTGGGTTTTAGGCAATTGACGCAATTGACGCAATTGATTTCCAAACTGTTTTTTTCAAGGATTAGTTCTATGACAGATTTATCAGATGCCCTTTCATCGTGTGACGACTCGCTCACGTTGCAATTAATTCATGAACGTTTGAATACAGGAGTTTCCGCTATAGAGATTGTCGCCGAATGCAACGCCGGAATGACTCAACTTGGTGAACGTTTTGATCAGGGTGAAGCGTTTATTCCTGATTTGATGTTTTCCGGCATGATTATGAAAAAAGTGATGGAACTGCTTCAGCCATATCTCGAAGCCGGACAACAAACAGAAGAAAAAAAGAAAACATTTGTTATTGGAACAGTTCAGAATGACATTCACGATATCGGTAAAGATATAACCGCAATGCTTTTTCGAAGTCATGGTTTTCGTGTTATCGATCTGGGTGTTGACGTAAAGCCGGAAAAATTCGTGATCTCTATTCAGGAGTATCAACCGGAATTTGTCGGCATGAGTCTGCTTCTCACAACGTGTTATCAATCGGTAATCAATACGGTTCAAGCGATTGAATCTGCAGGGTGTCGAAATCAAATCAAACTGTGTGTCGGCGGAGCTGCCGCAACTCCTCTCCTTTCAGAAAAAGCAAATTGTGATTTTTACGGCAAAACCGCTGTCGAAGCCGTTCGTTGGGCATCCGCTCAAAAATAAGTATTCAGTTCGAATGGAATTGTTGATTTCATTGCTGATTGGAATACAAATTCGCAATCAGTTCCGAATAAAGAACATCACAGCAAATTACCGAAAAAATAGGGATGTGTTGTATCATTCCTTTGTGTCTTTTGTAATAAATTTCGTAATAATTCACAAATTGCCGAAGTACATTTTGTTTATTTTTATCGTACTTGGAGAGCAATTTCACCGGCAAGGCAGCGATAATCTTCGGCTCCATTGGAGTTCGAATCATATTCGAAGATCGGACGACCAAAACTGGGTGCTTCGGCAAGTTTAATATTGCGGCGGATTTTTGTCTGGAACATTTGTGCATTAGACCAAACAGTTGGTTGGGTGTGTTTTTGTTGGAAAAAAGCGTCAATGTCTTGAGCGACTTCTGATGCCAGGCGAGTTTGCCCATCGTACATGCAAAGAATCACTCCACTCAGCATCAACCGGTTATTAAGTCGTCGGGCAACCAACTCAATCGTTTTAAGTAACCGGCTCAGACCATGTAACGCCAGAAAATGCGGTTGAAGAGGAATAAAAACCTCGTCAACTGCTGTTAACGCATTGATTGTTAAAACACCCAGCGAAGGCGGACAATCAATAAAAATATAATCGAATTGCATGTCATCAACTGCCAGTTTGTCGCGGAGAATCATTTCTCGCCCAACAACTCCGGCAAGTTCCAATTCCGCCGCCGCTAAATCCAGATGAGCAGGAATAATCCAAAGATTGTCGCCCGCCTGTTTGCGAACATCCGACAATTTCATCTCCCCAACCAACACATTGTAAATCGAATCAAATTCGACTTGTGGTTCAATTCCGAAATGCAATGTTGCATGGGCTTGCGGATCGAGGTCAATCAAACAGACTTTTGCTCCGGTTGCGGCTAACGCCGCACTAACATTGACCGCAGTCGTTGTTTTACCAACACCGCCTTTTTGGTTCATAATTGCTATAGATCGCATAACTTCTCCTGACTTTTTCTCAAACAAAACGGAAAACTCTATCCGAAACACATTCCCATAATAATTATTGTAATTATTATGTGGTATGTTCTAAGGCGTGAACGATAAATCTAGTTCAAACCTGTTGATGAAATAATTACGAATTTTCATAACGAAAGGAAGGATATTATATCTGTTGAATCAATATTGTCCAAGAGCAAATTTTTAATTTTTTGGAGAGAAATCTTTATCTATTCAGCAGAATCATTTCGTCCTTGTGGGTTTAAGAGAAAAGGATACGACTGCTTTGTTAATCTTTAATTTTGCGATATTATGTTTTCCGATAAGCCTGTTTGGTCAAGGTTACCTTTCGGTCTGTTCCTAATTTTAAGATTAACAAAGCACTACTAAAATACTGCTGAATAATTACGAATAGTTCGCAAGCGGAGTAAAAATATTCCGGTAATAATCCGCTTGCGAACACTATTCACGATTCACTCATAACTATTAACTCTTCACAATGTCTTGTTAAACATCAATTCGTTGCGGCAGATCGAGAACTTTTGATTGAAGACCGATTTTGGCAAAAACAATGTAAAGTACAAAACCCACAACAAACGCAGAAAGCGGTGGACACGGAATTTCAAACGGCAACGCCGCACCGGTGAAAATCGGATAAACCATTCCGATTCCGCCGACAATGAATCCAAAAAACCACGAAAGCCAACCGGCAGGATTAAAACCGGCTCTTGGTCCTATCCATTTTTTACCGGCAAGCAAATAATCGGCGGTCATTGCGCCGCAGATGGGACCAAACGATGCACCAATCACTCCAAATACTGCCGGAGCATCTTTCGCATAACCAAAAATCACCAAAGCAATTGCCGCCGCACAACCAATACCACACGAAACCCATTGATTGATTTTGGGAAACGATGTCTTCGTACAACCTGCCGCAATAAAAGTACAAAAACATGCCGACGGAAATGCCGCAAAAGCAAGTAAAAACATACAAATTTTCGCCGTTCCATCGCCAAGAATCAGAGAAAATAACTTCGTAACATCGCATTCGGCAAGTAAAGTTGTTTGTCCTGCACCAAGTGCTAACTTTTGGGTTCCGGCAACAACCAGTAATGCAATAACTCCGGTAAACACCGTCGAAAGAACAATGCCCACCAATCCGCCCCATTGAACTGCTTTACCGTCTTTATTACCGCAACCGAAATTGACTCCGGCAGCTCCGGCTGTTGCGAAAAAACCGATAACATAAGCACCCATCAAGGAAAAAACACCTAAAATTCCATTGCCGTAAAGAGTTGCGGGTTTAGCGGTTTCGGGAGCGGCTTTCAACATTTGTTCAACGGAAAAATCTCCGATATTGCCGACTGTTTTGGCGAGTAACAATAAGAGAATGGCAACCGGAATGATCGGCATAAACGATGCAATTTTACCGACGTACTGGATTCCCATAATTCCCATGAACATCGCAATTAATGCCCAAATAGTTGAAACGATCAAATGAATTGGGGAACCTTCGGGAACTCCTCCGATGCTGACCAACAACAAACCGGAAAAATAAGCGTTGACACTTAACCAGCCGAATTGGAGAAGCCCCATGAGAAGACCGGGCATGAGAAATCCGCCCGTAACTCCGTAAGTCGAAGTTCCGACAACCGCCAATGGTAAACCGGTTTTCATACCAAGCATACCCGGAGCAAGGTAAAACAGAAAATGGCAAATAAACGCCGCCAAAATAAGCGAACCAATTGCCAATCCCAATCCTTGCGAAAGCGTTCCGCCGGCAATACCTTGACCGCCCATAGGAACTTGTTGCCAGAAAACAAACCAGAGCATAACTCCGGCGTAAGTTGCAGCTGTTGTCATGAGCCAGCCGGAACGGTTTTCTTTGGAATTGGGTTGTGCCGAAGCAACATAATCAGGAAGTTGTGACATAATTAATTATCAGGTTAAAAAAGGGTTGGAATAAAATTGAAACGGAAACAGAAAATGTTATCAAACGATATTAAACGACTGATTACAAACATGTTATGAATAATTGAAATCATTCATTGGAACAAATATTCTTATGAACATTTTGATTCTCAATATCATTTGAGTTGAGAATATAACAGAAAATATTAGTGTTTTCAAGAGACGCAAGCGAATTTTTTACTGCAATATTTGTAATCCACATGCGTATCAACTATCCGTTATCAACTATCAGCTGCACTACGAAGCAACTCGTTTTTCAAAGATTCCCGACAAACGTTCTTCGTTTTGGGGAATTATATGGGTTGCGACCTGTAATGGTACAGACCAGGGCGATTGAACAATATCGTAATAAAGTCCGAACAATTTTAACGTCCAAGGATTGCAAAGATGAAATACTTTGAGAGCAGAACCGCAGACTAAACGGCAATCGAACCAAAGTGAAGCTTTTTCGATGTATTCGAAATCGTAAATCAATTTTTGACGGACATCATTTAAATTGACATCGGAGGCTTGGTTGAGTTGTGCCAGACCGGTGACTCCCGGTTTGACCAAAAACCGGTAACAATAACCATCAATACGTTTTTCCAGTTCATTGACAAATTCGGGGCGTTCCGGTCTTGGTCCTATTAGAGACATTTCCCCGCGTAACACGTTGTATAATTGCGGTAATTCGTCGATATGTGTTTTTCTGATAAACTTGCCGACCAAAGTAACACGGTAATCTTTTCGGGCTGCCCAGATAGGACCGGTTGCCAATTCCGCGTCAACACGCATCGAACGAATTTTATAAATCGTAAACGCCTTACCATCTTTACCAAGTCTGACCTGTTTATAAATACCTGGTCCTTTAGAAGTTAAACGAACAACGGCAATCGTTAGAATAACAATCGGAATCGTAAAAATGAACAAAAAAAGCGCAATCGTCCAATCAAAAATATCTTTCCAATAAAAATAGGAAGAAACTATCGGTTCTGGACACTTTTCCATAATACCATTTATTTCCTGTACTCTGTAGCGAATTTGATTAACACTTTGTGAAATTAATGAACACTTTAAGTTACTTAAACCCAGAAACTTGATAATTATTTCCCATGATTTATTTACCTATAGCAATTTACACCCAATAATTCGGAAATGCAAGATTATACCGGATTAAAATTAAGATTTTTCCAAAATAACGAGATATATTTTTTGCTTATTCTTTATTTGTATTCTAAAATGAGGTAATAAAATTTTGTCAAATCTGTTTTTTGTGGGGAATATAATTATGAAAAGAAACTTTTTAATTTTTTGGGTTGTTATTTTATTTTTTGGTGTTGAAGCTGTTTTAGCCCACGATCGTGACTATTGGGCAATTGAACGATTTATCGCGGATCCGTTTTATTCTGATTTTATGTCGCGTGGAGATTTCCATGCTGGAATTCATTCTGGTTCGTGGACGATCAAACGGGAACATTTGCTTCATCAGGAAAGCAAGGACAAATATCGAAGTTGCCGTGATCCTTACTGTAACCGTTGTTCTGAACATTTAGCGGATTATGGACACGAATATCAATATCTTTCTGGTGTGAGCCAGCGTCAACTCTGGTATCGTGGTACGGCGGGTGGTATTGCTCCGGTGCGGCAATTTGGATACGAGGTGCATGGTTTTCCTTATGCTCGTCGTGGTCAACCTGCTGCGGTGATGTCCAAAGAGTATGTTCGGGTTCTGAACCACGCCATTTGGGAACAGGTTCAGGCACGAAACGCTGTTGCGGACGAAGAATCTGCAGAAGATCGAGTCGGACTGCTTGCGGAACTTCGTGATGCTGCTCTTGCACAACTTCAGAAGAGTCGAAACGCTTGGGAATTAGCCGAACAATCTGGAAGTTGTATCAAGTTTGGAATGGTTTATTCGCCTTGTTCTCGGGTATTCAGACAAACTCCTGTTGGGAATACTGTTGAAAATACTCCTAAAAATACGGCTGCAAACTCTGTTGTTGAAACAACTTATACATCTCATTCTCCTCCTTTTTTCGGACTTTGCGAATACTGTGCTGCGAAGGCTCAATTTCTTTTTGATCAGAATTATGTTATGGAAGTTGAAAAAGAGTTGACACGTGCAATACGCATATTAGACAAAAAAAGTGTGATTGCAGACGAAGCGGTTCGGATTGCTTTATTGAGCAAATCAGATGCCGATAAAGCAACACGATTCAAACGGATTCAAATGAAACCGCCCAAATATCAGGAAGTTCTTGCCGCACAAGAATCTGCAAAAAAGCAGGAACCAGTGGAAAACAACACAAAAAAATAGTTTCAATGCAGTGTAATATCCTTCTTGCATTCACTTGACTGATGTTTTATTGTGTTACGATTTATTTAAGAGGTAGTCAACGTTTCGCCGAAACGTTTTAAACAATACAATACGGCGTACTCGCCGACTTGCCCCTGTTACGGCGAAAATTAAAAAACAACCGCGTACAACACAACAACAAAACTAACTGCGATGACCATGGGTTTGTTGTTT
>JAITBS010000243.1 GCA_031283515.1 Planctomycetaceae bacterium | reverse complement strand
TATTGTAAAATATCTTTTGTTGGCGATGGTATTGACCAAGAGTTACCAAAAGAGTTCGGAAAATCACGCAAAATGCTCACCAAAATCAAATTTGAAAATTTTACCGCGTTTCAACATCTCGAAATTCCATTTTCGTCGGGAATCAATGTTTTTATCGGCGAAAACGGAACCGGTAAAACTCATCTCTTAAAAACCGCCTATTCCGCATGTTCCGTAACAAAAAATCGTAGTAATCTCGCCGAATTAATCAATGCCAATTTTTTACCAATACAACTAGGAAATTTAATTAACCAATCGAAAAATTCTCAAAAAAGTGAATACAAACTTTTCAAAATAATTCAAGACGGTTCTGAAATTTATCTCGGATTACAAATTTTCCACAATGAAAAAGCACAAGAAGGATGGGATACGCTTGGAAATAAAAAATCATGGTTGGAAGAAGAAATAGAATCAGTTTATATTCCTGTTAAAGATATGTTGGCGAATGCTCCAGGGTTTCGGTCATTGGTTACGGAATATAAAGTTCATTTTGAAAAAATTTATGTTGATATTATTGATAAAGCATTTTTGCCCATGTTGAAAACACCAATTGATAAACAACGCCAATTATTGCTCGATAAATTACAAAAAATAATGGGAGGCGAAATTGAAACCAAAGGGGAAGAATTCTTTTTAAGAAACAAACAGGGAATTTTGGAATTTACTCTTCTTGCGGAAGGTTTTCGTAAATTAGGACTTCTCTGGTTGTTGATTCAAAATGGAACCCTGAAAAAAGGTTCGGTTCTTTTTTGGGATGAACCGGAAGCGAATTTGAATCCTAAAATGATGGAAGTTGTTGTCGATGTTTTGCTCGAACTCCAACAACTCGGTGTACAAATATTCGTCGCAACTCATGATTATGTTCTTCTCGAAGAGTTTGACCTGCAACTCAAACAAGAAAACCAAATTTTGTTTCATAGCCTTTTTCATGGTAAATCCGGAAAAATTGAGATTGCCTCAACTAAAAACTATGACGAAATTTCTCCTAATGCGGTTGATGAAGCATTCGGGGCGTTAATAGACAGAGACATTCAGAAACATCGGAAAGGAAAAAAACAATGAGTATCATCATCGCCGAAGGTTTTTCATTTGATTTTAAAAACGCCCTAAACGCGTTCAAATTCGATGAAGCAAATCAAAGTTTACCGACTTATCATGGTGTAACATCGCTCAAAGCAGTTGATATTATTGCTGAGTTCGAAGATTATTATATTTTTGTTGAAATTAAAGATTATACCCAAAATCAATTCAAATATAAGAAATTAAAAAATTATCTCAAATATAAATTTCGTGACACATTTCTTTACCGTTATGCAGAAAATAAAGTTGATAAACCAATTCGGTATCTTTGTTTATTAATTGGAACAAATAATGCACAATGTAAAAATTTTTCTAAAGATTTGAATTATGAATTACCTGTTGGCATACGAAATACGTCACGTTGGAAACAGATACCGGCGGAAAGTTGTTTCGTTGTCAATCTTAACCGATGGAATAAGAATTTTCCTGATTGGTCTGTTCAAAAGACGATCAATTTCCCATAATAACCCATAACCAACACTTTAACTATGTTGAAACGTTTAACAATTTCACTAACAATTTTTGCTGCGATATCAGCATTTTTTCCTGTTCAAATTATGTCTCAACAATCCTTTTTGAAAGAAGGTTCCATGACCCACGGCTTTACACTTCAATGGACACAACCGGTTGACGAACTCAAAGCGGAAGCACGAATGTTTCTTCACGAAAAATCCGGTGCTCCACTCCTTTACCTTTCCTGTAACGATGATAACAAAGTTTTTTGTATCGCATTCCGCACACCGCCGACTGATAGTTCGGGTATTGCTCATGTGATGGAACATTCGGCGTTGTGTGGTTCGGAACGATTTCCGTCCAAAGAACCGTTTGTTGATTTGCTCAAAGGTTCGCTTCAAACATTTCTGAACGCTTTTACCTCCGATGATCGGACAATGTATCCTGTCGCCAGCCGGAATGACAAAGATTTTCTGAATTTAATGAACGTTTATCTTGACGCCGTCTTTTTTCCTAACGTCAAGAAAATCCCCGAAATCTTAATGCAAGAAGGTTGGCATTACGAAGTTGATGAGGAAACCGGCGATTTAACGTACAACGGTATTGTCTATAATGAAATGAAAGGTGTTTATTCCTCACCGCAAAGTGTTTTGTACCGGACGATTCAAAAATCCATGTATCCTGATTCAACCTACGCCAACGATTCCGGCGGAAATCCCGATCATATTCCCGAACTGACTCAAGAAAAATTCATTGCGTTTCACAATAAATTTTATCATCCGTCGAACTCCATGATCTATTTGTACGGAAATGGAAATATCGAAAAGCATCTCGAATTTCTCGATACAGAATATCTGAACCGGTTCGAAAAACAAACAATTGACGCTGAAATTAAACCGCAACCGATTTTAGCACAACCCAAAGATGTTACAGCGGAATATTCTGTTGATGCCGGTGAATCGACTGCGGAAAAAACATTTTTAAGTATGAATTATTTGTTACCGACTGATCTGGAAAATGTTCAACGTAATTATGGTTTGGATTTGCTGACTTATATTTTGGTCGGCAGTGAAGCCGGTCCTTTGAAACGGGCGTTGCTCGACGCCGGTATCGGACTCGATGTCAGTTGTTCTCTCGACAGTTCGATTTTACAACCGTGTTTTTCAATTGTTGTACAAAATTCAGAACCGGAAAAGAAACAAAAATTTCTTGAAGTGTTGGAGACGACTCTCCAAAAACTTGTTGCTGAAGGAATTGATCCGAAAATTATTGAGGGTGCGATCAACCGTACAGAATTTTCGTTGCGTGAATTTCAGGTATCCGGTTTTCCGAAAGGTTTGGTACTGAATATGAGCATTCTCGAATCATGGTCTTACGGCGGTGATCCGCTGAAACACCTACGTTTTGAGCCGATTCTGAAAAATATTCGTGACGGTGTTTCGAATCATTTCTTTGAAAATCTGATTCAAAAATACTTGCTCAATAATCCGTCGCGCGGTTTTGTGATGCTCAAACCCAAACAAGGACTTGAAAAGGAACGTTCTGAAAAACTTGTTGCCAAACTTGCCGATATTAAAAAATCACTCTCGCCCGAACAATTGGCAACAATTACAAAGCAACAGCAAATCCTTCTTGAACGTCAGGCGGCACCGGATAAACCGGAAGATGTTGCGAAAATTCCTACCTTGAGTATTGACGATGTTGATAAAAACGCCGAAGAAATTCCGTTCCAAAAAAAGGAGTTGGGTGATTTGCGGATTGTCAACACGAATATTGACACGAATAAAATTGTGTATCTGACGCTTTATTTTAAGGCGAAACAGAACCCAACGAATGAAACAGGTTTTTATGCGTCGTTGCTTTCGGATGTTCTTGGGCGGGTTGATACGGAAAACTATCGATATTCGGATTTAAATAACGAAATTGATCTTCATACCGGCGGAATTTCAACCGGATTGATGGTGTACAATTTCAAAAACAAGGAGGATTATGATGTCCGGTTTACGATCCGAACTAAGGTGATGATTCCGAAACTGGAAAAAGGAATTGATCTTATTCTTGAAATACTGAACCGCTCAAAATTTAATGATACGGCAAGACTGAAAGAAATCGTACAAGAACTTCGGGTTGGTACGGAACAGTCATTGATGTCGCAAGGACATCGGTTTGCCCAAACAAGAGCATCCGGTTATTTCTCACAAACCAACGCTTACCGTGACCGTATCGACGGCATTGAATATTACAAATTCCTTCGCGAAACGGAAAAAAGTGATCGTTTTTCGGAGCAATTAAAAAACTACGCCGGATTATTTCTGCGGAAAGAGAATCTGGATTTTATTTCGGTAACAATTGATAAGGAAAATTTTGATACAATTTCCGAAACGATTCAAAATAAGTTTCAATCAGGAATTGTTACTAAAAAATCGGATTTACATTTTAATGAAACGGTAACGGCAACGTATGGTCAGTTGAATGAAGCGGTGGTGATTCCGTCTCGGGTGCAATATGTTGTCAAATCGGCGGATTACCGTAAAACGGGATTGGAGTATTCCGGTAAGATGCTTGTTCTGACAAATATTTTACGTACCGGTTATCTTTGGAACAATATTCGGGTACAGGGCGGTGCTTACGGCGGCGGATTTTCGGTTGATCGGAGTGGTGTATTTTCGCTTTGGTCTTACCGTGATCCGCACTTGAAGCGAACTGTTGACATTTATGAAGGAGTTGCCGATTATCTTGAAAAACTTGATCTTTCCGGCGAAGAGCTGACGAAAGCAATTATTGCAACGATTGGCAGTCTTGATAAACCGCTCACACCTTCGGACAAGGGAAATCGAGTTGCGGCGATGTCTCTTTCCGGTTTGACGCAGGAAGATATTCAACGGGAACGCAATGAGGTACTTTCGACAACTGTGGAAGACCTTCGAAAGTTTGCTCCGATGTTCCGTGAAGGAATGAAACAGAACAATATTTGTGTCTTCGGAAATGAGGAAAAACTCAAAGAAGATAAAAATTTGTTCAAAAATACTATCCGACCCATTGAATAACTAACATCGTTTTAGTTGATTAGTGGAGAGTTCGCAGGCGGAATTACTACCGTTCCGTTATTACTCCGCATCGCGGCACTCTCCACTATCAACTCTCCACTGTCAACTACTCACTATCAACTACTCACTTGCCCTACGGTTATGAAAATACCACCTCTTCAGGGTGAAGAATCAAAATTTTCACCGAATCGTTACAAGATAAGAGCACAACTGAATAGATATTCATTAATTGCTCTTGACGCAGTGGTCGAAGATTTGTAGTATTTCAATGATTTTTTATTTGAACAGTCAACAAGGGATTTGTGGTTGTCATTACAACAATACACGATATTTTTGTTCCTTAAACCTGTGATTTTCGATATGTATCAAAGCAATGCGTTGGATACGTTACACCGAACTCATTCTTCCAATGATTATACGGAAAAATATTCTATTCCTTCGCCGATTCTTCGAGTTGAGGGATTGGTCAAGATTTATGGTAAACGTAGAGTTGTTGACGGAGTCAGTTTTCATGTCAACAAAGGCGAAGTAGTTGGTCTGCTTGGTCCGAACGGAGCCGGAAAAACCACTAGTTTCCGTATGGCTTGCGGACTCATTAACATCAATGGCGGTATTGTTTATCTTGGTTCCCAAGATGTAACCAACTGGCCCATGTACCGCCGAAGCCGTGAAGGCGGCATGGGCTATCTCCCACAAGATCGAAGCGTTTTTCAAAAACTTTCCGTCCAGAACAATCTTTATGGAATTATGGAAATGCTTGGTATGAAACGTTCTATTCGTAAACGGCGTTGCGATGAGTTGTTGGAAAAATTCCAGTTGACTCATCTTCGGTACAATTACGGCAGCGGTTTGTCGGGCGGAGAACGGCGCCGGTTGGAAATTGCCCGATCACTCGTTTCCTATCCCAAAATCATTTTACTCGATGAACCTTTTGCAGCAGTCGATCCGATTACAGTAACCGGAATCCAGGAAATCATCCGGCAACTTTCCAGTGAAGGAATTTCCATTCTCATTACAGACCATTCCGTTCAAGATACTCTTCAAATTACACAACGAAGTTATGTGATTCAATCCGGTCAGGTTCTCTGTCACGGAACACCTGAAGAAGTCTTGAGTAATCCTGAAGCACGAAAAGTTTATTTTGGTGAAAATGTTAATGTGAGTAATCTCCATTCGGTTTCGCTGCATCATTATCCCGAAAAAACTCCCGAACAACCTTCCGAACAACCTCCCGAACAACAAATTCTTTCCCGCCGGATTTTCGGACACAAAAAACAAACCGAGAAAACAGAAGAATCAATTATTCCGCCTGATCCTGAATGGGAGGAACCACTCACAAAACCGCCGCATCGTATCACATTGCCCGCGCCGCTTACAACATCTTATTCGGAATCTCATTCGGATTTAGACGATAATACGTTGGAGGTTCCAAGGCATTCGGAAGTTCACGGTTCTCCGCCCAAACCCAAATTCCGAAGAGCGGTTTTATCCCGTGCCGGTGAAAAGATTGATTCGGCTATTCCGGTCAACTCTGCTGTTTCGGTAAATCACTCCGTTTCGGAAGTCAGCAAACCGGTATTACCGACACGCCCAATCGGTAAACGTATCTCGCCTGAACAAGCAGCATCAGAACAACCACAAGCAAAACCAACTTCGGGAATATCCGGCGTTTTCCGGTCACTTGGGTCGTTGATCCGTAAAAATAAGTAATTTGACGATAAGAATCCGTTTTGAAACGGCTAATGTATCGACTTTCAGAATGTAGCGGTTCAGTAGCAATCTTAGTCATTACTCAGAGGAATTTTGGTTTTTCCTTCTTAACACCGCTAAAGGTGTCATGTGCATTCAAAACCGGAATCGCCGACCAACCTTTCGGCGAAAGGTTGATTTCCCGATTCCCAAGAATGACTCACTCATTCCCAAGAATGACTCTTTCATTCCCAAGAATGACTCACTCATTCCCAAGAATGACTCATTCATTCCCAAGAATGACGCACTCATTCCCAAGAATGACTCATTCATTCCCAAGAATGAGCCGTCCATTCCCAAGAATGACTCCTTCATTCCCAAGAATGACTCACTCATTCCCGATAATAAATCGTTGTAATCTATCAGTGGAATTATTATTTTTGTAATATACCGGTGGAATTTTTTTTCCTACGTCCTGAAAGGACAACATAAACCAGCCCTACCCAACGGGTAGGGTCAAAGTTACCGCTAACAAGATCGCCCTGAAAGGGCAGGATATTAGTTGATAGTGGAGAGTTGAGAGTGGAGAGTTTACAGGCGGAATAATACCGTTTTGGTAGTAATCCGCTTGCGACACTATTAACTATCCACTATTAACTAACAACTGCCCCTTTAAGGTGAAAATCGAAAAACAAAAATTCCACTGATAGATTACTTATTTTTTAATTTCCATGTACCTTATTTATGGAGTGACGGATTCTCCGCCGTTTATTGAACCAAGTGCTCCGATAACTCCAAATGGTGATTCACCTATTAATTCCGATGGATCAGCCGATGCGTCTAATCCGCTGGTTCCGGGAGTTTCGTGGTTAATTGTTTCGGAAACAAAACGGACAGAACCATCACCTAATGCGGCATTAGCTCCTCCCGAATGATGGCTGCTCATGGTTACTAAAGCAGTTCGTTCTGACCAATAAGATAATGATCCAGACGCAGGACCTTGTGTACTACATGCTGGAGCATTCGGCGGAAGAACCGCTGAAAAAGTATTATAAACATCCCAAGCATCACCCCAACGTGACCCTACGGAATCACAATCGACATCGACAACACCGGTGCTGGTTCCGCCGACATATCCATTAGAGAGTTTTGTGTTAAAACAAACTCTTCCGGTCAATGTTGAAGGCGTATCACTTTTCGCCGCTTTCACCGAAGCAATAGAACCGCGAATATCACCCTTCACACCGGAGTTCTGATTGAAATTGGAAGCCTGACAGACTTCCCCGATGAGCAACGTGTTGCTGGTTCCGTCGGTCAACGATTCCAAACCATGAACGGCTTTACTTTCGTGACAAAAAGGACCGCGAGTTCCTGGACCGTTATACCAATCCGTCCAGCAATCTCCAACACTACAATGATAATTACTTGGTCCTATATTCCATGCTATTCGATTATCTTCAGATCGTAAATCTGAAGGACAAACAAAGACAGAAATCATTTGTCCCAAAGGACCACTCCCAGTAGTTGGATTGTAATTTTGCGACACAATTTCCTCATAAGCGGGAGTCATCTCAACAAACGGCAGAATCAATATTTTCCAGGAACGCCGATTGACATTGGTTGTTGAATGTGAAGGTCCATTGGGTGGTATTTTACTATGAACATCGTGAAAGTTATGGACACCCAGAGCCAGTTGCTTCAGATTATTCGTACACTGTGAACGCCGAGCTGCTTCTCGTGCCTTTACAGAATTTAAAAAATCCTATAATATACGTCATGTTGCAGAAAGGTACATCTGAAAAACTTAGTAAGTTTTT
>JAITBS010000182.1 GCA_031283515.1 Planctomycetaceae bacterium | reverse complement strand
GATCATTTGCTGACGCGCCTCTTGAACGTGATCCAATGTAACTGTTTCTGTACTTTCGTCGTCTAGTATCCGTAACGTTGCCCGTGCGAATAATGAATTTACGATCCAAGGTTGACCTTTGGACTGTTCATAAACGAAGTCTAACGCTTCCTGAGTAATTTGTTGACCGGTTTCCTCTGTGCGTTGAGCAAATAAGCGTACAATATCTTCTTTCAGAAAATTAGACAACATCGCCGAATCAACTTTAATATTGAACGGCGAACCAGGATTAACCGGTTTACCGCCTTTGGACGCTGTAATGTAATCTTTCAAATCACGCATTCCAACCAACGCAATAGAAACAGGAAATTTACCAACGCCGCGAGATGCAAAACCGCCGCGAAGTTGACGCAAAAAACTAATCATTACGTCATTTGTAAGAACATCTACTTCGTCGAAAAGAACAACCAAAGGTTTAGGAACTATTATTTCTGCCCATTTTGATAATGTAGTTCGTAGTAGTCCTTCTGTTTTGTTGTAATCTAATTCGGGAATAGGCAAACCGGCATATTTAGCCTGATCGCCAATTGCGCGGTAAATTGTTGACATTGCCTCATCGCGTTCTGTTATGCCTTGACAATCTTCTACGCTTACGTAACACGCGATAGCTTCGTCGCCTGCGTTAATCTCGTGCATCCAACTTTTAAGAAAAGTCGTTTTACCGGTCTGGCGAGGCGCATGAAGAACCCAGTACAAACTGTCCTTAATATAACGATGCAACTGAGCTCCAACTAATCGTTCTGCCGGAGGAAGCATGTAATGCATTGCAGGATCGCAATAACCGGTCGTATTAAAATATCGGCGGCGTGTCATCGATTGGTTTCGGATAAAATTTTGAAACGGTAACAGACATTTTTTTGAAACGACGAATTATTCATCAAGAACAAATGGAGAATTTGTGATATTTTCGTGACGGATTTCGTCAATTTTTTCTTTTTTTTCATTTCCGGCATAGAGTTTGTTTGGGGCGTTCAGCACCAAAGCGGGAACATCCGACACGCATTGGTAAGCATGGACGACACCTGGCGGAACAATCACCGCGGTAGGATTGGAAGCACCGACTGGAACGATCATTCTATAACAATAAGTTGAAGAATTTGGTCGGTAATCCCAAAGATACAGTTTTAAATCACCGGGTCCAAAGAACGCGAAAAAATCGGTTTGATAGACATGTTCGTGTGGTCCTCGAGTTACGGCGGGCAAGGTTTCGCTAACGTAACACATTGCCGGAAACAGTTCTGGAGCGAGTTCATCGTTCCGAAACAACTCACTCAACCAGCCGCGTGAATCAGTCCGTTTATTTAGCGGACGAATTTCAACATCGTGAATTACTCCTTTATTCCAGACCACCGGCATTATCAACTCCTTTTCTGTTTTTAATTTGAAAAATTTGGAACAAGCGGTTCATTTTGTTTATGAACTAAACGCAACAAATATCGTCCATATTCGTTATTCATTGTTTGGGCGATTTTTTCTACTTGGGCGGCATCAATAAAACCTTCCCGCAAGGCAATTTCTTCCGGCGATGCAATCATTAGTCCTTGACGTTCTTGAAGAGTTTGTACGAAAACGGAGGCTTGTAGTAATGATTCAGGAGTTCCGGTGTCGAGCCAGGCGAAGCCGCGGCCAAAAAATTCGACATGAAGTTCTTTTTGTTCGAGATAAATTCGGTTTAAGTCGGTGATTTCCAGTTCACCGCGTGGGGACGGTTTCAATGATGCTGCAAAGTCGAGCACTTGATTATCGTAAAAATAAAGTCCTGTTACTGCCAAGGGTGATTTTGGAATTTTTGGTTTTTCTTCAATAGCAATGGCATTACCGGATGCGTCCATTTCGACAACACCAAACCGTTCTGGGTCACGAACTTGATAGGCGAAAATGGATGCACCTTGTTTTTGGTTTCCGGCGTGCTGAAGGAGTTTACGAAAACTTCGTCCATAGAAAATATTATCGCCGAGAACTAACGCCACATGGGCATCGCCGACGAATTTCCGTCCGATAATAAAAGCTTGTGCTAATCCTTCTGGTTTTGGTTGTTCGGCAAATTCGAAACGAACTCCCCATTGCGAACCGTCACGAAGAAGATGCCGAAAATGCGGTAAATCCTGTGGTGTTGAAATAATCAGTATTTCCCGAATTCCGGCAAGCATCAACACGGAAAGCGGATAATAAATCATTGGTTTATCGAAAACCGGTAAAAGTTGTTTACTGATTCCAAGCGTAATTGGATGAAGCCGTGAACCGGCACCGCCGGCAAGAATAATTCCTTTAAGTTGTGTCATTTGTGTTGTTATAGTGTTGTTTGATTACCAAATTGACGTTTATTATATCGCAAAAGACAAATAGTTCAAGAGTTTTTAAGTGTTATCGAGTGTTTAACGGTTAAATGACTCAACCAATCGATCAAATCGCCAATAAACAAAAAAGTCCTCAGATGACGCAGATGTTCGCGGATTATTTTTCGGAGAATTACGAAACAGACAAAATAACAAAACAAACGAAAAGAGAGCAGACTAAAAACACGGTAATTATTCAGTGGAATTTTTTTAACAGGTGATTTCCATTCAGGAATAGAAAAAAAATTCCTCGTAATATATCAGTGGAATTTTTGTTTTTC
>JAITBS010000132.1 GCA_031283515.1 Planctomycetaceae bacterium | reverse complement strand
GTTTACCGAATGTATTATGTGGAGCGAATTGTCGGTTACATTTTCCGCAAAATTCGCATCCGATTTTTATTCCGTTCAAATGTATTTGGGGTTCGCTTGCTCTTCAAATAGGTTTTGTATTTCCGGGCGGAGCAACAAAGTAAGAACAAACGGTTTTGGGTGATTTCCCACTATATTTTCCCGTTTCCAACACCGACACAATCAATTTGCCAGTGGAACTTTTTACATTCATTTGACTTGATAAATAAAAAATTTAATGAAATAAATGAAAATTAGACATTCTCAAGAAAATGATCTTGACAAGTTAATTTTTTTTTGGGAACTTCTAAAAAAACCTCTTATTTTTAGTTGAAATTATGTTATGCTATTTTCGTTGTTTAGTCTTCTGAATTTTTTATTTTTAGTTCAATTCTATGCCGCACATTCGTTTAACAAAAAAAGAACTACAACAATACGCAAAACGACTCGAACGCACTAAAAATATCGAACCGCGGCACCTGAAAATAAAACCAGAATAATGAAACCTTCTTTTAGACCACAAGCCTAACCTGTAACACCAATGCCACAGTCGATGAGTTTTTTTTATTTCTGCGAGTACAAATACCCAAAATACGAATTTTAGAAAAACAAAAAAATATGTAAAATACAACGTTTAAGTAAAGTTTTATTTTGCCTAAATTCTCATTCTTTGAAGCCAACTACATTGTCGGTGTGATACAAAATTTGATCGACAGTGGCATTGAATCTGTAAGACGTCAGCATTACTTCCATACATTGGGCAGGGGCGGGATTGAACCGCCGACACACGGATTTTCAGTCCGTTGATCTAGTCCCTGATAACCATTTTAATCGGCATAAATTGACGTAAAATACCATAAAATCGGAACTTAAACAAGTCCTAATTTTAATGAGAAACCAGATAAAATAAATAGATATTGACGGCGGTTATTTTGCCCCTAATTTTACTTTTTTGAGATTTTCTTCTTTTTGTCGGTTGATGCGTTCTAACCGCTCTTGTTTAGATTCAATAATCTGATCCACTCTTTCTTGCGCTTCCTCTACTGTTGTGGTGATAATCATGTCGCCGGATTCGGGAGATTTTTTGGGTTTGCCACAATTTTTAATAATTGTGGACGGGGCATGTGTTTTTGTAGCATTATTGCCGTTGTTTTCACAGTGTGTTTCTACTGTGGAATTAGTGCTTTTTGAGGTATTTTCTCCCAAGATACCCAAGTTTTCTTTATATATAGGTAAAACTTGGGTATCTTGGGAATTTTCCAATAATTTTCCGTTCTCAACCCCCTTATTTTCTAGGCTCTGCTCGAAGATACCCAAGTTTTCAGAAACTCCAGAAATAACTTGGGTATCTTCGAAGATACCCAAGTTATTTTTTGTACTAGAATTAGCTTGAATATCTTGAGAAAATGACCACATCCAACGACCTGAAAAATGCTCTTTTTTGGGTTCAATTTCGAGCATTTTTTTTGCCCGATTAACCGTATTTTTCGAATATCCCGCTACAATAGCCTTTTCGAAAATCTCCGCAGCTGAAACCGATCCGAAAGCCAAAATTCCACGAAGCCAATCACAACATTCGTTCATTTTTTCCGGTTCTGGTCCGCGTTTGTTCTGCTGATTCAACATTCGCTCTTGCAACATTTCATCCGCAGTTACGTCAACATATTCATCGAGAACGTTGATTTGCCCTTCCACAATCTTAAAAGTGAATCCTTCCCGATTCTCCGATAAATTATTTTTAATGCAGGCAACAGTTCTGATGTTCGTTTTTGGGTCGTTGGTAATTGACCACACTGCACGGCTTGCCGCCGGCAGAGCCAGTGAGCCGGTTATACGTGACATTGCTTGGCAACTAGGTGCCTTATTAAAGTGAGTAACAAGAACAATTGCTGCCTTGTGATCTTCCGCAATTCGTTTCAAGTGAGACATCGCTACTCGAACCTCTGCGTTTTTATTTTCGTTTATCTCTCCCCAAAATGCAGTAAGCGGATCAAAAATGACTACTTTGCATGTTGGGTGATCTTCTAACATGGTTCGGACATCGTGAATGTTATCAAAAGTAATATTGTCCCTGTAACTTTCTATTACTCCGCTCTTGGTACGAATTGTTCGCATAATTGCCGGTACCTCAATAACTTGTTCCATGTTCGCTCCATTTAATGCGAGCCGCGGACCAATTGTATTACCGGCATGATCTTCTGTATTACAGATAATTACTTTTCCGTTCGGAATAGGTTGCCCCCTGAAAAAACAGCCTGGTTTTGTAACGGAAGCAGAAAGCCATGTTGAAAAATAACTCTTGCCGTCGCCGGCATCTCCAACAAATACTGTTACTGTTGATAGCGGTATTATATCTTGCAACAGATATTCAACTTTTTCCTGTGGTATGTCGGAAAATTTACGGTATTCAATCTGATTCCCCAACTTCGGTGTTACTGATTTATCCGGTTCATTTGTGTTTTCCGAATCAAGTTCATTTTTGTACGCAAACGATTTTCCGTCCCAAATCGGCGTGTTTGCAACAAGATCGGAAAATTGTTTTTTAGTATTGCCTTTTTTAATCCAGTCATAAATATCTTCTTTTTCATTTAAGTTCGGTAAAAAAAGAACACGAACACTTACCGCCTTACCTTGTAACGATTGTGCGGTTTTGAGGGCGTATTTGTAACCCGCCTCATCGTTATCCGGCAAGATAACTACATCACGACCACTCAGGTATTTAACCCAATCGGCGGCGGTGTTCACTCCGCCGCTTCCGGTTGTAACGCAACGTTCCCATTTCACTAATATGTCACAACATTTTTCACCTTCTACAATAAAAACTGTTTCGTTTTTATT
>JAITBS010000082.1 GCA_031283515.1 Planctomycetaceae bacterium | reverse complement strand
GAAAAAACAAGTCGGGTTGATTGGACGTATGATACTGCCGGTCGGTTGATTCAAGAAGTTTTTAACCATTACGATGGTACATTGGCTCAAACACAAGAATGGGAATATGATCTTGTTGGCAACAGAACGTTGCAAAAGTTGGATAAGGGTAATGATGGTTTTGATACAATTACTTCCTACACCTATGATGTCAATGACCGGCTCTTGGAAGAAATTCTTGATGACTTAACAGCGGTAAACAAAGAGTGAATATTATGCACGATTTCCAAAAGAATCAACAGCAAAACTCAATTCCTGTCGCAAAAAGATATGTGTTTGTCGCATAATTACACTTGCTTTTTATTTCAGGTTGTATAGAATGATCGTTGTTTTTGTTAATTTAATTCTTAGCGGGAACTCGAAATATGGGGCATTTAACATACATTGACTGGATTATTTTGATTATTTATTTTGCGCTGACGTTATGTGTTGGTTTTTATTTTTGGCGGCAAAGCCGTTCGCCGGAAGGATTCACCGCCGCCAAACGTTCAATGCCCGGCTGGGTAGTCGGCATCTCTATTTTCGCAACTTATTTGAGCAGTATCAGTTATCTGGCATTACCCGGTAAAGCATTCTCTGGAAATTGGAATCCTTTTATTTTTAGTCTGGCAATTCCGTTTGCCGCTTGGATTTCTGTTACATGGTTTCTGCCGTATTACCGGAACACCGGCGATGTTTCCGCCTACGCCAATCTTGAATTTCGGTTCGGTTCTTGGGCTCGCCTTTACGCCAGTATCTTTTATTTGTTGACGCAAATCGCACGAATCGGTGTTGTAACGTATTTGTTGGGTTTACCGATGTCGGTTCTTTTCGGCTGGGATTTGGTAACAATTATCATCGTTACGGGAATTATCACCACTTTTTATACTTTTATCGGCGGAATTTTTGCCGTTCTTTGGACGGATGCAATTCAAACAGTGGTACTTCTGGCAGGAGCAATCGTTTCACTCATTATTCTTATTTATAATATTGACGGCGGAATGGTTACTGCGGTATCGTATGCGTTCGAACACGGTAAATTTTCACTTGGCGAACTTGGTGTTACCGCCAATCAGGGAACTATCTCCTGTAATTTCGGTACAGCAACCATTCTTGTTGTTTTTCTTTATGGTTTTTGTGACAATTTGAAAAACTTCGGTATTGATCAAAGTTATGTCCAACGTTATCAAACGTCAAAAAATGAAACGGAAGCACGAAAAAGTATTTGGCTTGGTGCCTTGCTTTATATTCCGGTTTCGGCGTTATTCTTTCTGATCGGAACATTTTTGTTTGTTCTTTATCACACAGGACCGAATCATGAACGAGATCTTAATGAAGTTCGAAAAATTGTTGCGCATCAGAAATTGATTCAATCCGGAGTTGTTCCGAAGTATCAGACGGATTCTCAAACCGGTCAACAGATTTTCGCTACAGAATATCAGGCTAAAATCGAAACACTTGCCGCAACACTTCAAGACAAGGATATTGGCGACCGAGTTTTCCCTCATTTTATTGGTCAATATCTTCCGTCCGGTCTTGTTGGTCTTTTGGTAGCGGCAATTTTTGCTGCGGGAATGAGTACGATTTCCGGCAGTCTGAACGCATCCGCAACACTAATATTGCGAGATTATTATCTTCGTTTTTTCCGACCAAACGCCTCAGATAAAGAGTCCATGCGAGTTCTTTATGCCGGAACAATTATTTGGGGATGTTTGGGAACACTTGCCGCTTTAATTTTGATACGATTAACAGACAGTGCTCTTGATATTTGGTGGACGCTTGTTGGAATTTTTGGAGGCGGTATGCTTGGTCTTTTTCTGATTGGGATGTTAGTCAGGAAAGCGAGGAATTTTTCGGCAATTCTTGCAGTTTTTATTGGAACGATTGCGATTTTCTGGTTTACGGTTCCTGATTTGATTCGTTGGTTCAGGAAACACGACGCTTATGATATTGCGGAATTTTTGGAATTATCAGCAGAACAATTAGGCGGAGTCAGTTTGTATCATCCGTACATGATTCCGGTTTTCGGAACACTTATTATGGTTTTTCTTGCAACAGTTATTTCCTTTTTTGAGCGGGAAAAATCGGTTGCAAATAAATTTTCAAAACAATAAATTTTATTTATGTAAGAAGGAAATCAATTTCTAAGAAAGGAAATTTTTTATGACCAATCCGAATGACAAGACAGTTTATCTTGTTGCCAGTGGTGATTCGCGGCTTTCAGCCAATCAGGATTGCTGGGCGGAACAGGAAAAAATGGAAACGGTACTCACCAAAGCAGTAGAAAAACTCGGTTATCAAATCAAACGGGGACATGAATATGACCCTGTTGAAAAACACGGTTTCATTTCGTCACAAAAAATGGGACTTGATGTTTTTTCAAAACTGGATTCCAAACGTCCGATTATTGTTGCCGAATCGGTGTGGCAATATTCGAATCATGTTTTTTCGGGCTTGTACAGTTATGAAGGTCCGATTTTAACGGTTGCCAACTGGTCGGGAACGTGGCCCGGTTTGGTTGGGATGCTGAATCTCAACGGCTGTCTGACAAAATCAGGAAAAGAATTTTCAACTCTCTGGAGTGTTGATTTTACGGACGAATGGTTTATGAAACACTTGGACGAATGGTTAAAAACCGGCACAACAAAACATGATCTTTCTCATGTTCAACCATTTTCCGCAACACAAATTTCGGAAACAAACCGTCAACTTGGTCGGAAACTTGCCGAGCAATTACGTTCCGAAAAGGCGGTTATGGGAATTTGCGATGAAGGCTGTATGGGAATGTACAATGCGATCATTCCAGATGAATTACTGTTTCCGATTGGTGTGTTCAAGGAACGTCTTAGTCAGTCTGCTTTTTATTACGACACCATGCAGGTTTCTCATTCGGAATCCATAGAAGTTTTTGATTGGCTTGTTAAGAACGGTGTGAAATTCCATTTAGGTCTGGATGAAAAAAAGGATTTGACTCAGCAACAGGTTCTGACTCAGTGCAAGATGTATATTGCTGCGGTTCGTATGGCGGATCGGTTTGGTTGTTCGATGTTTGGGATTCAGTACCAACTCGGTTTGAAGGACTTGCTTCCGGCAAGCGATCTTGTTGAAGGAATTATGAACAATGCGGATCGTCCTCCGGTTCGGAGTTTGGATGGTCAACGTATTCTTTTTGAGGGCAAACCGGTGTTGCATTTTAATGAGGTTGACGAGGGAGCGGCATTGGATGGACTTTTGGATCATTATGTTGGTGTGGCGTTGGGTCAACCGCTTGAAACAACTCTTCATGATGTTCGTTGGGGCGACTGGGATCATTCCGGTACGGTCAAAGATTTTGTTTGGGTTTTCCAGATTAGCGGGGCGGCACCGCCGGCTCATTTCAAAAAGGGTTGGCAGGGTTCGGAGAGTTTTCGCCAAACACCGACATTTTTTCCATTGGGCGGCGGAACTTTAGCCGGAATTGGTAAATCCGGTGAAATTGTGTGGTCACGAACTTTTGTGGAGAACGGTCAACTGGGTATTGATCTTGGTCGGGGTCATGTTGTTGATTTACCGGATGAAGAAGTGGAACGCCGCCGGAAATTGTGTACTTACGAATGGCCGGCGGTGTTTGCGGTGCTCAATGGTGTTTCGCGTGATCAGTTTATGGCGAGACATCGGGCGAACCATATTCAAATTGCTTACGCGGACAATGCCGACCTTGCCGACCAACGAATCGCCGTAAAAGCTGCTATGGCTGAAGCATTGGGATTCAAAGTATTCCTTTGCGGAAATGCAAGTAGTTAATTAGTGAAGAGTTAATAGTGAATAGTGTCGTGTTGCAAGCGGATTACTGCCGAAACGTAAATAATTCGTGCACACCTACGTCAACCGTTTCGGCAATAATTCCGCTTGCGGCACTATCCGCTCTCAACAACCAACAACCAACTAGCGTGGGCATGTCGGACAAAAAGTATTTCCGGCAATAATTTTGCCTTTAGTTGGTGAATACCATGCGGCAGTGGTATTGTTTCCTGGTTTATAGACGGACATTTCTGAAGTTGTGTTCCCGTAGATTTGGGTTGTTGAGACGGGAATTTTCTGATAAGTGTTTTGGTAAGTGTTTTGCCGAATCACTTCCGGTTTGGTTATTTTAACTGGCTTGGTAAGATGATAAGCACCGGAAGATTCTGTTGGAAAAGGTGTTGAGGTAAAAGTTGCGCTTTGTGTTCCGTAATACATTGTGTAAGTCTTACGGATTGGGGATGAAAATGATAACACCGCACCTTGTGACGGAGATGTTCCCGTGAACGGAGCTGGTGAAAATGATGAACCGTAAGATTGATAACTTGAAATCGCCGCCATGACAATACCTCACTCTGTATGACAACCAACTTATTACAATTATCCCTAATTTCTTTGAAAAACTTATCGGTTATTCATTTTCACTTACCAAGAAAAATAAAATACTCTCCAATGATTCCAGTTATCGAGGTTTTAATGTGATCGCGATTCGGTGGAGCATTCCCATTCCGTGTCGGTTTTGGCTATCTATTCAGTGGTGAGCATATTTTTATGATAGGCGACATTTCGCCGAAAACACCGCCTACTGATAGTTAAAACAGTTTTACGGTAAATCAACGACTTCACCATCACTAACATTGGTCAGTTGCCATAAAATGGTTGGTTGTAATTGTAAATGCCCTCACGGAACCATCGCCTGAAAGAAAATTTACTGCATTTCCGTACATACTCCCAAGTCGGCGACTCTTCTGAGAAGGAATCGCCGACATTTGTTTATCTACGGTGATTATCCCGAAATTCCAAAATAATCAGAGATTATTTCTTTTCCGACCTTATAATGGTAATATCGAACGTTGTATTCCCTTTTTCTTTGACTTCGCAGGTCAAACCGGAAGTTTCGACAGCGGCATATTTTTCCGGAAAAGTTGATTTTTCATCATCGCTGCTGCGTCTGGAGATAGCAACTCGATATTCTCCTGCTGGAATACCGTCTTTCAGAGTTGCTCCGTGAAGTGTGTACCGTCCTTGAGCATCTGTCTGACCGTCATATTGATTTTTCGCATCAATAAAACTAACCATTGCTCCTTGTACGGGTGTTCCATCGTCAAATTGAACCACTCCGCCAAATTGAAGACCGGAACCACAACCAGTTGATGAAATAACTGTTAATAAAACAAGCGTTGAAAAAATAGATAAAAGATTTTTCATAACATTCTTAAAAGTAAAAATTGTAATAGTTGTAATAATTGAAAACAAAATAACAGAAAAAATTGAAAACAGAGGAATACAGAAACACGAAAACAGGTTATGTTTTCGTGTTTCCTTTCCCCTATTTTTTTTACGGAAATTCGATACTTACACCGTCATTAACCCAAATCATACGAGTTAGATTCGATCTGTTTATCGCGTTATTGATACTCAAAACCGAGCCGTCACCCAATGCACCATTGAAGACACCAGGATGGTAACTGCCAAAGGAATAAGAATTCCAAGAGGTATCTGACGCTGTCGCATAAGCATTGGGTTCTTTGGCAATAGGATAAGCACTACTGACAGATCCACTGAGCGGAATGTAGTCGGTTGTTGAACGCATTACTGTCCAGGGACGCCATTCATAACTGCTCGATTTTTCCGGTCGGCTTGAAAGATAAGAACAATCTCCCATTTGAGCCCGTGTAATATTGGTACCAGAGTTATGTTCTTTACACAATCCCAAATGATCTACCGGAACATGGTTTTCTGCAAATATAAGTTCATTACTTGTTCCGTCTCCCCACCAGGCAAAGGAGTCACGTGGTTTCCACGAAGTAACAGTACCGGTAGTGATTGCATGACGAAACGGACCGATATTGTAATGAACCGAATCTCTACCTTGATAAT
>JAITBS010000016.1 GCA_031283515.1 Planctomycetaceae bacterium | reverse complement strand
GGTGCTGCCTGCTGTTGTTGTGGTTGAGTTGCCGGTCGTGCTTGGGTTTGGGGATTGGCTGCTGTTGCCGTTTTGGGCGGGCGTTGTTTGCCAAGATCTGCATAAAGCGCATCAATAACAAATTCGGTAATATTGAGCTGCTCATCAAACCAGACCAACTTCTGATCCATATCTTCCGCAACTAATTGCGGTTCCGCCGGATTGACCTCAAAGACCCGATAATCGGTCACTTGAGCAATACGCCGTTGTTTGGCAAAAGTACCAATCACCTTTTTGATATGCTGATAGGTTTCATACATAATCCTCGAATTTTCTAAAGCGAATTTACGTTGCATCGCTTTAACATCTTTTTCGAAATCAGCATACTCATTGGCAATTTCATCAACTTGATTTTGATGTTCCTTTGTTCCCGGTTTGAAACCGGAATTTTGAAGGGATTTATCCTTGTCCGTAATTTGTTGCTGACGGGCGCGGAATTTTGCTTCTTCGGCTTGTACCAATTTTTGAAGGTTTTCCTGTTTTGTTCGAAAATCAGGATGCTCCTTGATCAACTGGGCAACATCAACAACGGCAACGAAATTGGGAAGTCCTTGCGCCGTTGCTTGCGAAATAAATCCGCCAACGGTCATTAAGGCAACAAAAAGAGTCATCCAACATGTTTGTTTCACTGTTTGCTCTCCTAAGTGAATGGAGTCGCCGTCAGGGGGAATTCTCCGGTACGGCAACAAATTTTTTTCTTCCTTGAAAACAGCCGAATCGGAATCACCGCCGGCTCACAAAATGATCGTTCAGAAAGTCCACTCAGAAAATCCGTAAAATGAACTTCTCCGAACAAAACGTATTGTGCCTTTTTTTTTAAATCGGGTAAAGACCAATTTTCATTAAAAAATTATTCCGAATAATCATTTTAATCCAAAAAAAAATAAAAAATGTTAAAATAAACAAAATAGGAATTTTCAGAATATCTTGTATAAACAACCTATTTTCTCTTATCTTGTTTTTTTATTTATTTTAACAAACTCTTCGGATGTTTTTTGCGTTGTATAATGTGTAGTATAATGATTTCACCGATTATGTTATTCTGAAGTTTGCTTTCCCGAAAAGAATGAGAGAGAAGTCTTTGTTTCCGATAGCGGATTTTTTGTAATTGAACCGATATTATTTTTACCTGTTTTGAATGCGACATTATTCGCCATTCCAACACGGCATAACCGCAACCAAATTGCCTACCTTTTGAATAAAAAATTGAAAAGAACAATTGTCAAAATTGGGTATAACACAAATCATCTGACAAAAATCGGTTACGTAAATCAAGTATTATGGCGGACTTAAATTCTTCTGCGGTCAATAGTTTTATCGAAGCTGTCAAAAACGGAGCGAATGAAGCTGTGTCCGCATTTTCCCGAACATTCGATACAACTATTACGGTTCAACCGGGTCACGGTGGAGAATTTCAGAGTGAAGTTCTTTCCTCGAAAATTGTTGGTAAGGGTTTGGCATTGCTCTTGGTGTCTGGCGGACAAGGCATTGCGATTCTGATTCCCAATTCAACCGGTTTGGTTCCGGCGTGGTGTGATCATCCCGACGCAACCGGTAAAAGTAAACTTTCAACATTTGCTCAGGAATGGGGTATGAATCTTCTTCCTGAAGATTTTTTCCCTGAAGATTTTCAAGCGGCGGTGATTCAAAACCTTATGCAAGGAGTTTTTCAGGCTCAACCGGCATGGGAATCTGCTTGTTTGGAGCTGATTATTGGCAAACCGGATGGAAGTTCTGTATCGATTTACATGATTTGGCCTTTGGAAATCCCCACTCAGCTTTTATTGGAAGAAACAAAAAGCGAAGAACCTATCATACCGGGACCGCCTACATTTGGTAATAGTGAAGCCAATTTGATTGGAAAAGGAGTTCCCAAATTTGATCCGTTTACCGGACCCAATTTTGAAACTCAGAATTTTGATCATCTTCATGGCAAGCATCGTTCTGTTGACGATTTACCTAGTTTTAGCCGTAGTATTTTGAAGGTTAAAATTCCGGTTGCGGCGGTGTTAGCTCATGCTCCGAAATCGATCAAAACAATTCTTGAACTTGGAGTTGGTTCTGTGATCCAATTTGACAAATCGTGTGATGATTTTTTGGAGGTTGAGGTGGGGCAAAGTGTTACGATTGCGACTGCGGAAGCGATTAAGGTTGGCGATAAATTTGGTTTTCGGATCAATTCGATTTTACTTCCTGAAGAGCGGTTCCGCAAAGTCGAGGTTCGGCATGAAGGGGAATATCGGGTTAAACGCGATTCACCACAGATCATCGGAAAAGCTCCCATCAAATCTCTTGACAAACATTAAAATCGTTAAACGTGTAAAATCTGAACTCTTATACCTAAAAGCATTGATAAATTGTGCGCAAATTAAGCGTTGGTTTTTAGTGAATAGTTATGAGTGAATAGTGTTGCAAGCAGATTATTACCGAAACGGTAATACTCCGCTTGCGGCAAAAAACCTCATTTTCACCTAATTTTCCTAACAAAACAACCTCAGTAGCAAAAGACGCTCCCCACACAAACCTCATTACCTCATTAAAAACGTAAACGAATAATGAGGTAATGAGGTTGGTTTTTGGGGGATTCATTGCTACTGAGGTTGTTTTGTTAGGAAGAAATTAGGTTTTAAATGAGGTTTGCGGAAACAATTAAAATACGTTTTGGAAAATTCTACTGATATGTTACA
>JAITBS010000633.1 GCA_031283515.1 Planctomycetaceae bacterium | reverse complement strand
GTCAAACGCAACGCAACCTACGGATCGGAAACTCTCTAAAATTAGGCTCTAATGATCAGCAGTTCGAGTCAGATTGCCGGCAATCCAAGTCAGATTGCTAGCAATCCAAGTCAGATTGCCGACGTGGAATTATTATTTTTCGATTTTCACTCCAGTGGAACTCCAAAGGTAGTCAACGTTTCGCCGAAGGGTTTTCACCCACCGTTGGTCGGCGTACTCGCCGACTTGCCCCTGTTGAGGGACGGAAATGAAAAACCAACCGTTGCGACCGTGGGTTCGCAACCCTTCGGCGAAAGGTTTTCACCCACGGTCGCAACGGTTGGGCTTAGTATTGTGTTGTACGCAGTGAGTCCTTAATTTCCGTCCGTCAACAGGGGCAAGTCGGCTAGTGCCGTATTGTTTAAAACCTTTCGGCGAAAGGTCGCCTACATTTCAGTTGCCTACCTTGTAATTTCCTACTGTAAACAAATTCAAAAATATTCCACTGATAGATTACCAATTTTTGTATTGAGACGAGAAAACGTTAAAAGATTATCCAAGAACACGTTTTGCTTCCAAAAGAGATGTCTGACCTGTTTCTAGGCGACGGGCAACATTCTCAACAATCGATGTCATTCCTTGTTCCTGAGCCAATTGTTGAATTATTCTTGTTGCGCTGCGTTCAAGGATTGCACGAGCAATCACTTCGTTTTCAATCGGCAATATTTCCGCAATAGGAATTCGTCCCGCATAACCGGTTCCACCACACTCAGAACATCCACAAGGTTCAAAATATTGTTGAACCCTTAAATTTTTACCTTGTAATCGGATTTCTAATTGTTGTTCTATTTTTTTTGAACAAGAACAAAGCCGTCTCAATAGTCTTTGGCAAAATAAAAAAGCAATACTGTTACGAAGAACAAACGGTTCAATACCGAGTTCCAGAAAACGCCCAATAGATTCCGCCGCACTACCGCCATGAAAAGTACTAATCAAAAGATGTCCAGTCAACGCCGCTTGAAATGCCGCTTCCGCTGTTCGCCGCTCCCGAATCTCACCAACCATCAATACTTCCGGGTCTTGCCGCATCATATATTGTAACATCCTGTCCAGCGAAAGAGTACGGGATTTTTCGTTGTGTTCTGTTTTGCCGGAATCGGGATGTGATGAAACTTCGATTTGCGCTACACCGTCAATCGCATGTTCAATTGGATCTTCCAATGAAACAATACTTCGTGTTGTTTCCCGACAATGCGCCAATTCACGAAGCAAGGCATAAGCAGTTGTTGTTTTACCGCTTCCCGAAGGACCAACAATTAAAACCGCACCGCTTCGGCGCGTAATTACCTCATGAAGATATTGCTGAACCGGTTCCTCAAAACCAAGCGATTCAATAGATTGACACTGATTTTCCGGCGAAAAAAACCGAACAACAATTCGTTCACCAAAAAGTGTCGGAGCGGAACTAATCCGCATTTCCTGAGCGATACCTTCGACTCGTCCGCTTCGAACTCGTCCTTCCTGAGGAACATCAACTTTATAAGTTAAAAGTCCGGCAAAAACCTTGAGCCGTGCCGCAATCTGACTGGAATGTTCCAACGGGACACAACCAAGAATATGCAAAACCCCATCAATACGAAACCGTATCTCAACACCATTACGACCCGGTTGAAAATGAATATCGCTTGCAGATAACGCCGCTGCACCAACAAGAATTTTATTAATCAATACGACAATGAAATCATCCGATTGTTTCCGCGATTCACAAAACCATGTTTCAAAAAGTTCTGCAATAGTTTGTAACATGGCGATTGTTGGAATGAGTTGTTCCCCGATGCGTTGCGGCAGGTGTTACGCATTGCCCCGTTGGGCGAAAAACTAAAAAAACCAAATTACAATTTATTTAATTTTGACATTGGGATCTAATTTTTTCTTGGAGTTAATTTCTTTGTTGACGGCTTTCAGGTCTTCTGATGTAACTTCCGCAATGGCATTCGGGTCAGGTACAATTGCCCAATTAATCGCTTCTTCGCTTGAATTTTCAAAATCAAACGGAATTTCTTTGAAAACGGCGTGCTGAAAAATTAAATCAATTACTTTCCGCTCAATAACTTGATTTCGAATAATATCCATTTCGCCGGCTTTTTCGATTTGGGCACGAAGTCTTCGCGGTGACTGTCCGCTTTGTGCAGCGATAAGCCCGATTTCCAGCTCAATATCTTCTTCTGTTTCTTCAATCTTTTCGACTTCGGCGATTTTTTCAAGAATAAAATGTTCTTTTAAGGCACGGGCGGTTTCCGTCATACTGTTCTGGTGTAGATAATTTGCGTGAGATTGAATTTGTTCCTGAGTGTACCCGCTTCGTTGTAATTCGAAAATTTTCCGTCGAAATTCTCGTTCCGACTGGCGTTCCAACAACCCCGCGGGCAATTCCCAATTGGCAGCAATAACAAGATTTTCGGTAACCTGAAACCGTACTTGACGTTGTTGTTCGTGTTTCAACTGACGCCGCAAGTTATCGAGAATCGCATCGCGAAAATCAGCTTCGTCATTATAACCGCCGAGACGTTCCAAAAGACTTTCCGTAACCGCCGGAACCTCCAGTTTTTTGACCTCCAGAATTTCAAAAACCGCATCTACCGTTTTTCCACGGAATTTCGGATCGGCGACATTTTCTGTTAAGGTAATTTGTGTTGTAATCACATCACCCTGTTTGGCTCCGGTCAACAACGTATCAAAATTTTTAATGGAACCATCGTGGAACGAAATAATCGGACGAATCCGAATCGTTTCCTGTTCCATCGACGAAAGAATTTGTTCTTCCGATTTGAAGGTTAATTTTGTTTCAATGTAATCATCCAGTTCGGCGGGTTCATTTTTATGCTTGAGTTCGCCGTGATTTACCAAAATCTGTTTAATGACACCGTCGATATCAACAGAAGAAAAAGTCCGTACTGGTTTTTCAAGTTTGAGACCTTTCCATTCGGGAAGATCAAATTCGGGACGAACTTCAATCCCAAATTCAAAAATAAAAGGTCCTTCATTGGGTAAAACGATAGAATCGTATTGAAAATCAGGTTCACTGATTGGGGTGAAATCACTTTGTTGACTGATTTGTCTCAAAGCATTGGCTATTAAGGCATTTTTCACCTGTTCGGAAATATCTTTTCTAAACCGTTTTTCAACGAGTTTTCGCGGAGCCATTCCCGGACGAAAACCAGGAACATAAGCGTTTTTTTCCAAATCGGCAAATTCTTTTTGGAAATAACGTTCTACTTCGGTTGGTGGAACGGTGACTTTGATGTGGCGTTCACAGGAACTGATTTTTCGAATATCGGTTGTCAAAACCAACTCATTTACAGCATCAGCACCAACATTATCTTCAGAATTAGTCATTGTAATTGAAATTAAAAAAACTCTGTATTATGAACCTGATTAGAGCATTTAACGAACTAATTGTATTGATGAACAAAAATAAGAATAAAAAAACCCAGCCTTTTGGGGACTGGGCTTTGTATCCTGAATCGGAAAATCGCCCTGACGGTTATTGACCGGAAGAGCGGGCGAACGGGTTCGAACCGTCGACAACGACGTTGGCAACGTCGTGCTCTACCAACTGAGCTACGCCCGCAATAATTCAACAAAACAAAACGACTTATTTTGTTAAGTCATTTTCGACAAGATTATAAACATCGAAATTTGATATTGCAAGCGGGGGGCAATTTTTTTTAAGAAAATAACAATCGGGGCATTCTCAAAAAATTCCGTTTATCAAAACGCACTCTCTATTTTTAGTCCGCAAATTACGCAGAGATTCGCTGATTATTTTAATTGTCCGCCGATTACGCAGAGATTCGCCGAATATTTTAATTGTCCGCCGATTACGCAGAGATTCGCCGATTATTTTAATTGTCCGCCGATTGCGCAGAGATTCGCCGGTTATTTTAATTGTCCGCCGATTACGCAGAGATTCGCTGATTATTTTAAATTGTCCGCCGATTACGCAGAGATTCGCCGAAGGGAATCTCTAAAAATTCGTTTTTTTATGAACCACAGAGAACACAGAGTTCACAGAGAGAATATTTTTAAAAAATAGTAATCTATCAGTGGAATTTTTTTTTGAATTTGTTTACAGTTGGCAATTACAAGGTAGGCGACTAACAGGTAGGCGACCTTTCGCCGAAAGGTTTTAAACAATACGATGTTTTGAGTTAAATTCCCAGGAATCTGAGTTAGATTCCCAGGAATCTGAGTCAGATTCCAAGGAATCTGAGTTAGATTCCCAGGAATCTGAGTCAGATTCCCAGGAATCTGAGTTAGATTCCCAGGAATCTGAGTTAGATTCCCAGGAATCTGAGTTAGATTCCCAGGAATCTGAGTCAGATTCCCAGGAATATTTCATCACACTTCTTCGAGGTGAAGAATAAAAAATAAGTAATATATCAGTGGAATTATTATTTTTGGTTCTTCACCCCGAAGGGGTGGAATTTTCATAACCGTAGGTCAAGCGAAGCGCGACCTACGGTC
>JAITBS010000608.1 GCA_031283515.1 Planctomycetaceae bacterium | reverse complement strand
CTTACGAAACAAGCAAATTTCAATTTGCTCATGGAATTACCAATGAGCAATGAAAAAACAAACCCTGCGACATAAGGTCGCCTACCTGTTAATTGCCTACCTTGTAATTTCCAACTGTAAACAAATTCAAAAATATTCCACTGATAGATTACAAAATAATTATTCCACTGATAGATTACAACTCGCAGAAGGTGCGTAATATGAGTTATTAACGGTTCATTGGTTTAATCACGTTCCAATCCGTATCGTTTAATTTTTCGATCTAAAGTTGTTCGTTCGATGCCGAGTTGTTTGGAGGCAATACTTTTGTTCCACTGAACATGTTCCAGTGTTCGGATGATGTGGTTTCGCTCCATGTCTTCCAGCGAAAGCGGAATAAAAACATCTTTGGGTTCATCCTGACGCATATCGGTTTCGCCCGTTGTGTTCAAAGTTGAGAGGAGCAAGTCCTGCTCCTGAACATAAGGACCTGTACCAAGAACAACCGCCCGTTCAACCACATTTTTGAGTTCACGGATATTGCCGGGCCAACGGTAACTCATCAGTATTCGCATGGCATTGGGATCAAAACCTTGATATTTCCGCCCAATTTCCTTACAAAACCGGTCAAGAAAATATTCCGCAAGAATCGGAATATCATCAACCCGTTTTCGTAACGGAGGAACAATAATTTCAAGTACCCGCAACCGAAAGAATAAGTCATGCCGAAATCGCCCCTCAGCAACTTCTTTTTCTAAATCACGGTTTGTCGCCGCAATCACCCGAACATCAACCGAAACTGTTGTATTACCACCAACACGCTCAAAAGAACTTCCCTCAAGAACCCGAAGAAATTTTGCTTGAAGTGATTGACTCATTTCACCAATTTCGTCAAGAAACAATGTTCCTGTGTTCGCAGCTTCGAATTTTCCGATTTTCCGGTCAGTGGCTCCCGTAAAAGAACCTTTTTCATGTCCAAATAACTCACTGGCTAACAAACTTTCCGAAATCGCAGCACAGTTCAAACAAATTAACGGCTTCGATTTACGCGGACTGGCAAAATGAACCGCCCTCGCAATTAATTCCTTACCAACTCCGCTTTCCCCACGAATTAACAAGGATGTTTTTGCCTCCGCCGCCCGTGAAATCAAATGATGAATGGTTTGTATTTGGGAACTTTTGCCGATAATCTCACTGCTCATTTGGAGCATTTCACGAAGTGTTGTATTTTCTTTTCGTGCTTGATGGAGGTTCGCAGTTAACTCTTTTTGCTTGTTGACATGCGCTAACGCCACTCCAACCGTGTCCGCAACCGCTAAAGTATATTCAAGATCCGATTCGTCCAAATATTTCGATTCACTTACTGTGTAAAGATGCAATAACCCAAGAATTGCATTCTGAAAACGAATCGGTGCGGACATTGTATTTTTGGCTTCGTTTTGTTCTTTTGTTCTATTGGTGTCTTGCGTTTTGGAACCTTTAAGAGATTCATGGAACAAAAACGCTTCTTTTTTGTCAAATACCGTACGGACAATTGTTTCAGAAATAGGATTGTATTGTAAATTTTCCAATGTGGCATTGGCAACAAGCCGAATATCAGAGGCGTTTTGTGTTGAATTGAGGTTGTACGGAAACAGCCAAAGACCAGCACCTTCTGCACCGGTGGCATTGAGCAACCCCTCAATCGCTAACTTCGCCACCTGATCCACCTCTTCCGCCTTCCCAAGATGATAAGCTAATCTGCATAACTCAATCGGTCCATAACCGGTTCGTGTGGTGATTCGGGAACCTTGTTTTGAATCGTTTTCTGATTTCAGAATGGCAGTCTGGGCAGTTTGATGCAAAATTTGTGTCGAAGAGGTTTTATCCTGATCCTGTTTCGGACCACGCAAGGTTTTAGAAACACCAAAAATTCCTGATCGATGTTCTGTAGCATCCATATCAGGATTTTCCGGTGAAAATTGTGTTGTTCCCAATTCACCACAACCAAATTGGAACAATGTATGACCAAGTTGGATATGATTCCCTGCTTGCAGCGGAACCATCTGTTGGGCAAGAATAAGCTGTTCCTCAAGGTAAGTACCGTTTCGACTGTCAAGGTCTTGAATATACCATTGACCTTCTTCGAAAAAAATCTTGGCGTGAAACCGGCTGCAACGATCATCCAAAAGAGAAATAGCGTTTTCGGCAGCACGACCAAGCATGGTAACAGAATCACCTACCAATGAATAAAGTTCTTTTTGTTCTCCGTTTTGAATCAGAACTAAGAAAGCGTTTTCAGATTGCATATTCGAAATTTTATGTGGAACAAACCTGGAGTTTGAAAAAACGGTTGTTTACTAAAAATCAACCAATTCTAACGAAGTTGTGGTTTATGTGGTTTTCGGGATTGAGGATTTTCGATACTTATGTTGTACCGTTTAACAATTATTATATCTTATTTTCGTCTTGAATCGAAGGGATGAATCAAATTTTCTGATCTTTTCCTATTTCTAATAGTTGTCAGCGGAGAGTGGGGAGTTCGCAAGCAGGTTAAAAACGTTTTGAAGTAATTCGCTCGCAACACCTCCTTTTCACCTAATCTTTCCGAAAAAAACAACCTCAGCCGCCAGTGAATAATACACACCAACCTCATTATCTCATTGTTCCTTTTAATACAAAAGTATCTACACATTTTTTTATTTGTAATATATCAATGAAATTTTTTTGAATTTGTTTACAGTTGGCAATTACAAGGTAGGCGACTAACAGGTAGGCGACCTTTGGAGTTCCACTGGAGTGAAAATCGAAAAATAAAAATTCCGCTGATATATTACCGATTTATAAAATTTAAAACAAAACCAATGGGCATTGGTTATTCGCACACGGTTTCGATGTACTTCCGGTGAAATGAATTAAAACCGGTATCTTGAAAAGATAATTCATTTAGGGTAATATAATAGATGTTTTTGGCACAGGATAACAATTCACCCTTTAACATAGCCGAGCATCTCGGCGTTTAATACGATGACTGAAACAACATCTTCCCATTGTGATTGTTCCCGCCGTGATTTTCTTAAAGGCGGCGTTCTTGCGGCAACAGTTCCGGCAGTAAGTGCCGGAGCGTTTTATTTTGGCTACAATGCAACACATGGACATCCGATTCGTGTTGGAGTTGTCGGCACCGGCGACGAAGGACAAGTCCTACTCGGCGCCATCAATCCCGAATATATCGAGGTTAAGTCCATCGCCGACATCCGACCCTATAACCAATATCGAGCTTTTTACGGCGATGTGTCCTCTCCCGTAGCACTCAAAGCCCGGAAAGGACTCCTCTCCATCTATAACTGGAAAACAGAACAGGAAGCCCGAAAATATGTTCACGTTTATACCGATTATCGGGAACTCATTAAAAATGCCAAAAAAGATGGTCTCGAAGCCATTATTATCGGTTTGCCATTGCACCTGCACGCTCCAGCAGCAGTGTACGCAATGCGTCAAGGATTGCACGTTCTGACCGAAAAACTCATGGGACATAGTGTCGCCAATTGTAAAGAAATGGCACGCGCCGCCGCAGAAACACATAAACATTTGGCAACCGGACATCAACGGCATTACAATATTTTGTATCAAGAAGCCGTCGATCAAATTCGCCGCGGATTGCTTGGGAATATTCATTACATCCGCGCTCAATGGCATCGGAATAATTCGCCCGGCGGCGATAGTTGGCAAATGCCCATGCCGAAAGAAATTAAACCAACCGACTTACAAGCCGCCAGACTCGAAAATGAACTTCGAGCTTGGAAACGCGAACTCAATAACGCACGCGGTGCCGCTATCGAAGAATGGGCAAAAAAAGTTGCCCTGAAAGAAGCTCAAATTGCCGATTACGTTTTGGCAAACGGCGGACCTTATCTTGGGTTGGAACTTAAATCGGCTAAAGATTACGGTTACGAAGATGGAGTGTTTGAAGGAAGCGGCGAAAAATATGAACGTCCCGCCGCCGAAGAATTATTACGTTGGCGGCTTTGGCGGCGTACCGGCGGCGGCTTGATGGTCGAACTCGGTTCACATCAACTCGATGCCGCAAGTATTTTTCTTGCCGCCAACAGAGATTATTATCTCGATCAAATCAGTAGCCCCGCTCCACGCGGTGAAAAGGTTCATCCGCTCAAAGTTCACGTTTCGGCAAACCGTAACATTTTCCAACTCGACCGCGAAGCCAATGACCATATCACCACATTGGTCGAATTTCCCGCACCAGATTACAACGACAAAACTCCGGCAGGACGTAAACGGAAAATTTGTGTTCAATATTCAACAATTAACGGTAACGGTTTTGGCGGTTACGGTGAAATTGTTTACGGTACTGATGGAACATTGGTTTTGGAAACGGAAAGTGATTCACAATTATTCCGCAGCGGCGATTCAGGCAGTAAGGTTTCCTCGAAAGCAGAAAGTGCAGCGTTGGACACACAATCAAGCGGTCCTGCCCAAAAAGCGGTGAGCGGTAGTGCCAAAGCGGAAGTGAGTCGGGGTTATGCGGAGGAGTTGGAACATTGGGCGTGGTGTGTTCGGGTGAACCCGAACAATGCCGACCCAAACTTGCAACCGCGTTGTAATCCCAAAGTCGCCCTGGTTGATTCGGTAATCGCTCTCGTAACAAATATTGCCGCCGATGAAGGTAAAAGTGTTACGTTTGACGAAAAATGGTTCGACCCTTTCGACGACGCAACACCGGAAACAGATATCCTCAATGATCCCAACGGTAAACCCGATTTGAATAAACAAATTTATTCCGTTTAACCGCTCGTGTCTCCGTATTGCGCAACACCATTGTGTGTAACATTATTATACATTCCGTTTGTGTTGTCCATTGTAATGCGTACAGCCATAGCCCAAAGTCGATAACTCTCGGCAGGTAACTTTTCGCAAATTTATAAAACAATAAATTACTTCATCATTATAATATGGAGGATGAATTTATGAATGCCGTTTCATTTACAAATTTGAGACAAAATTTAAAATCTTATATGGACAAGGTATTTAATGATCATAGTCCTTTAATTATCACGCGGAAAAATAAAAAAAATCTGGTTCTTCTCTCAATAGATGAATACAATAGTTTGTTGGAAACAAATTACCTGCTGTCCAATAAAGCCAATGCAAAACATTTACAAAAATCTATCGAACAACATAAATCAGGGAAAATAAAGAAAAAGAAATTGTACGAAAATGAATAAATTATTTACCGAACGGGCTTGGGATGATTATTTGTATTGGATTGAAACAGATAAAAAGCAAGTAAAACGGATAAATACTTTAATTCGAGAGATTGTTTCTATTTCTTTTAGATTTCATTACGACAATAAATGAAAGAGAGTTTTATTCACGGCTATTGTGTAACGATTTTGTAAAACTCCGGATAAGTTATAATATTACAATACCGTTAATATTGGAGAATAAAAATGGTAACGGATTTCGTTATTGATAATAATTTGTTAGAAACAGCGTTTGTTATTGGCGGATTGAAAACCAAAAATGATACTGTCAATTCGGCGTTGAATGAATTTATTCAAAGACGAAAACGTCAGGAAATTATTGATTTATTTGGAACAATAGAGTTTGACAAAAATTATGATTACAAAAAATCACGGAAAAAAAATGAGTAATATTTCAGTGGAATTTTTTTAGAACACGAAACACACGAAATTGTAATATATCAGTGGAATTATTGTAGAGAACAACAATCGGTAGCCCTGAAAGGGCGTTAAGATTATAGCCCACCCCAACGGGGTGGGTTACAAATCCTCCCTCAATTAATAAGCCCTGAAAGGGCGATAGGAAATTTTTAAACAGAACGGAACGCCATTTTAATCCTTTCCCGTTGCCCTTTCAGGGCGTTGGGTTGGAGAGGATTTTTACCCACCCCGTTGGGGCGGGTTATAATCCTGACGCCCCTATCGGGGCTAATGGGAAAAACAATAATTCCACTGATATATTACAAAAATGAAAATACTGATTGATACACCTATCTGGTCAGAAGCACTCAGACGCAAAAAAATTAAATCTGACAACAAAAATATTTAATACGATAATTACGATGCCGTCTCAATGGTTTACAAAACGATCGAATGAAGACAGACGCGGTCCGTTTTCGGATGGTGAATTGAAACAATTTGCCCGTACCGGAGAACTTTTGGCAACAGATTTTGTTTGGCGAGAAGGAATGCCGCAAGCGGTTCCTGCTTCGAAAATTAAAGGGTTGTTTCCGCAATCCCAACAAGTAACTCCGCCGCCGGTTAGTCCGTTGCCGTTGGTTGATCCGAACGATTTTGACGCTTTAATTGCCGGTCTTGTACCAACACAGCAAAATGTAACAAGTTATGTTCCAAACAGTATTGCCAAAGTTGCACAAGAAAGGAATGGAGAGAAAAAACAAAAAGAAGACGAAAACGATGTTTTTAGTTGGTATCGCCCCGGTGATCCGCGTGCTCCGATTGTTGTTAATTCGATAACTTTTTGGCGGGCAATTCACGCAATTGGGAGTAAAAACAAAGCATTTTATTTTTTATTACCGATTATTGTTGCGATACCGTTTGGTTTTCTATTTGGAGTTATTAACGCAATAATTCCTATTTTCATTATTAATTGGCTTATTTTATTTGTTGTTTGTGCTGGTTTTGGTGAAGCGATTTTTCAATGTTTTCGTTTAGCGGGAATTAATGTTAAATTATTTTCGATAGGCTATGGATTTTTGATTGGATTATTAACGTGTTATTTTTTTCTTGCCGGAGGATTATTTACGGATTACAATCTCAATGTGAAAAAAGAAGAACCGCCGCTTGGTTTAATGCGTGCGGTTATGCCGGATAGTATTGTGTGGTATGTTAAAACCAAAGCAGAAACAATGTCCATTGTAAGACGTGGCGCACATTTATCACCGAATCGTTATCTTAATTACTGCTTTATTTTTGTTGATTTATTTATTATTGTACTGATGACGAGTGCCGGAGCAGGAGGCGGACGACCAAATTTCTCAAACAGAACATCCGACGAATCAACCGAATCGGAAGATGATAAAATTGTCAAAAGGTACGGTATTGATCGATTTTAATTTATTAATATTGAGTTACGAATAACATATTTATTTTTTTGTAATATTTCAGCGGTATTTTTGCAAATTTGTTTACGAATGAAAATCAAAAGATAGGCGATGTTTTTCCGAAACGCCCGCCAAAACATAATGTAACACCAATTGCCAACGTGAAGTATAAAGATTATCCAGATAAACGGCTATAAGTGAAAACTTTCGCGGAGAAGCCGCCATAAACCAGTGTTAATTGAACGAAAACCGTACATGCAGAATTTGCGGGACTTGAAAGATGAACATCTTATCAAGGTTGTTGTTGGTTTGCGCCGTGCAGGAAAATCAACGTTATTGGAGATGTTTGCGGATGAAATACGTCAGCAGACACCGGATGCTCCAATTCAGTTTTTGAATTTTGAAGACCCTGATATTTTCGCAATTGGTGATTGGAAACAGGTTTATGATTATATTAAAGTCCGTCTTGTCGCGGATAAAATGAATTATCTGTTTCTGGACGAAATTCAAAATATCCCTGTTTTTGAACGTCTTGTGGATGGACTGTTTCTCAAAAAAAATGTTGATATTTATATTACGGGTTCCAACGCACAACTTCTCTCCGGTGAATTGGCAACCTTATTGACAGGACGTTATGTTGAAATCGAAATATTGCCTTTTTCGTTTGCGGAATGGATGGAATCGTCGAAAAATTCGCCAAACTTCGCAAAAAATGAAAGTTTGGCGAATTTCCTGCGGAACGGAGCAATGCCGCAATCCGTAACTCTTGTCAATTCAACAGGAAAAACCAATACCGCAAGTTCTTTTGTTCGGGGAGTTTTGAACACGATCATCGAAAAGGATATTTTCAAACGGCATGGAGTTAATAACAAAACTGCATTTTATAAAGTTTTAGATTTTGTTTTTGATTCGATTGGTTCGATTGTTTCGCCGCGATCAATCGCTGACACGCTTCGATCAAACGGTATTATTATTGACAAATTTACTGTTACGAATTACCTGAGTTATCTTGTGGAGGTGTTTATTTTGTATAAAGTTCAGCGTTATGATGTCAGGGGCAAACGGTTGTTACAAACACTGGACAAATATTATTTGGCGGATACATGTTTTCGTTTGGTTCGGCTTGGAAAAAAGACTGTTGAGGATAGAGGGCATTTACTGGAAAATGCAGTTTATCTGGAACTTCGCCGCCGAAACCATGAAGTGTATGTCGGTAAAACTCGTGATAAAGAAGTTGATTTTGTTACGATTGATCATAACGGATATGTGTCGTATTATCAGGTTGCCTATTCCGTATTAGATGAAGGAACATTGAAACGGGAATTAACTCCATTGAAAGAAATCCGCGATTCAAACCCGAAATATTTACTTTCCGCAGATGAAGATGTCAATCCTGTGTTCAATGGAATCCGTAAACTCAATGTCGTCGATTGGTTACTCAGTAAAACAAATAACTAATTCATGTTACTTTTAGAATATCGTTCCAAATTATATTTTCGTTTAGCCTAACAATACCTGACTGTCAACAAAATAGATGACGAGATTAATGGATAACATAAACCGAAAAGAATAAAAAAATTCCGTATCATTTTTGATTTTTAATATTTCACCGCATATAATGTCTCATGACGAACATATCATTATCAACAAGTGAAAAAGAAGAGGAACAGATTTTTACGTTACTCCGTATTGATTCGGAAAACGAGTCGCCTTTGTTTTACCTTGCGCCGGTGGATAACATCGACACAGAATACTTACGCTTAAAAATTGAGAACAACCGTTTCAAAATCGATAAAAGTAACAGAAAAATTGATGAACCGAAAGATTCGTTTCAAAGTAAACTTGATTCTCTAATACCTTGATTGGATTCAAAGTGAACAGTCGGAAATAAAAAAAAGGAATCACATGAAATTCACTATTAAAAATTTTAAATGTTTTATCGACACACAAATTCCGATGAACCGGTTGACTGTTTTAACCGGTGTCAATGGAGTCGGAAAGAGCTCGTTTATTCAATCAATTTTGCTTTTCCGCCAATTGGTCGATTTTGTAAAAGACAACCCGAAAGGATATGTTCCCGATCATTCTGTTCCTTTAAATGGACAATATTTGTTAGCCTTAGGTGATAGTTCGGGTATTTTGTCAAACAATGCAAGTGATAACAATATTTTTTTTGCTTTTGTGAACGATAAAACCAATGAGATATTATGTTATGCTCAATTGGTTGCCGATTATTCTCCGGCATCGGCTTTGTCGGTCATTTCAGGAAAAAATATGGTGAATAATCAAGATTGCCCGATTTGTCTTCAAGAGTTTTATTATCTTAACGCAGAACGTTTAGGACCGCGAATCAGACAAGAATTAAATTATTTTTCGTATCCTCATGCCGGTTGGCAAGGTGAATATACCGCGCAACTCATCAATTTGGATGACGGATTTCATAAAATTGAAGAATCCCGTAAATTTCCCAATTCACAAAATCCGCTTCAATTAACATTGCAAATTAATGATTGGCTGGACTTTCTCATACCGGGAACCAGTATTTCCGTAACGTCAAATTCCGAGACAATGGCTTCACAAATTCGGGGCGAAAATTATTTGTCGTTACAACATCCGACATTGGCGACCAATATGGGATTTGGTATTAGTTACGTTTTGCCGATTCTTGCTACGGGACTGATTGCGAAAGCAGGAACAATGTTTCTTGTGGAAAATCCGGAAGCCCATCTTCATCCGTCAGCACAAACTCGGATTGGAATGTTTTTGGCAATGGTTGCCCAAGCGGGAGTTCATGTTGTTATTGAAACACATAGCGATCATGTCATCAATGGAATCCAGTTGGCTGTTGTAAAACAGACAATTCAACATGAATTAGTTACAGTTAATTTTTTTGAACAGATAAAAAAATCGGAACAACCGCAAATTACAACAATTGCCCTTTCTGAAAAAGGGGAACTGGAATGTTGGCCTTCCGGTTTTTTTGATCAATCGCAACATGATTTGGCGGAACTTTTTAATGCAAGGAGGTCATTGTGATCAATTGTTTTTTACATAATGAATCATTAAATGTGGACACACCGGTCTTGTTTATGGATGGAATCAATCGTTTAAATATCATTGTTTTTAAAGCTAATAGTTCTGTCTATCATGCCCTATGGAAAAGCAACAATATTTATAATTTTCAAACATCGTCTGGTTTATCAATTAACAATCTTTATAATGAGAAAGAATTGACCTCGCAATATGTTGGTGTTTTTTATAAAATCATTGAGACGTTGAAAACAAGAGATGAAAATCCTCGTAATGAATCAGAGTTAGATAAACTATTTCCTAACGACTGCAACGGATTTCTTGGATTCGACTTTTCAAAAACTAATGTTTCACAATCACAGCAGATTGCTACGGAAGACGAATATGATGAATTTACACGAGTTGCTTTGATCATGCACAAAGTGTCCGATATTAATGAACAACAGAAAATATTACGAATTTTGTATCCAAAATATCATTTTGAAAATCAAGCGGTCAAAGATATATTTTACTGGAACACTCATAACGACCATGACTTGTATGAAAAACTCCATGAAATTCTGACGGATATTCCTGAGAATCCGTTTGTTACCGGAGGACTTTTTAAGACAGAAGTATTGACAGGACAAAACGGTATTGCTTCCAAACGATTGACATCGTTAGATCGTGTAACTTATCGTATTCAGAATGACCAAATTACTGTTCTCCGATGTAAAGAACATTATAAAAACATTTAACCCTGTAACTATATTGTAACTGCTTTATAGATTTTTTTTTTTTCAAAACCAGATTAACCCCTTTTTTAACCATAACAAAAACCTATGCACTTAACACCAGACCAACGTAACATCGGTAAGGAAAATTTTTATGCAGCCATTGGAAGTGATTTACTTCGACGTGATCTGCTCAAGGAAGTCAACGCAAAAGAATTATCGTCCGGTAACGGACTTGGCGGTAAATTTTTTGGTTACGGAACCGTTGAAAAACCGGTTCGAGTTGCCGTTCTTGGAACCGGCGATGAAGGGAGTGTTCTCCTCGGAGCCATCAATCCAAAATATGTACAAGTTGTCGCTATTGCCGACATCCGTCCCTTCAATCAACATCGGGCATTTCATGGTGATGTTTCTAGTCCGACCGCATTGTCTGTTCGTGCCGGTTTGATTGCCAAGTACGGCTGGAAAGATGAAGCCGAAGCCAGAAACCATGTACGGGTTTACGGCGATTACAGAGAACTCCTCGAAAAAGAAAAAGAGAACAAAGACCCCGAAACTTCTATCGAAGCAGTAATTATCGGACTTCCCCTTTTCCTTCACGCTCCGGCAGCTATTGCCGCAATGAAACAGGGTTATCACGTTTTGACCGAAAAATTGATGGCTCATACGGTTGCTAACTGCAAAGAAATGGCAAGAGCAGCAGAACTGTACAAAAAACATTGCGCCACCGGACATCAACGTCATTACAACGTTTTGTATGATCATGTTGTTAAATTGTTACAAAGCGGAGTGATGGGCGATTTACATTATATTCGTGCGCAATGGCATCGTAATAATCGACCTGGTTCGGACAGTTGGAAGCAACCATTGCCGAAAGGAATCAAACCGAATGACGGAGTATTGGCTGGTCGCATTGAACGGAGTCTCGCCAACATGGAAAAAACATTAAAAGATCCTACCGCGAAATTAAGTGCGGATGACCGTAAACTTCTTGAACGGCAAATCGCTCAAACAAAAGCTCAACTTGCCGACGAAATTCTGGTCAAAGGCGGAGAACTCAACGGATTTACGTTCAAATCAGCGGAACAATATGGTTATAAAAATGAACAATTTCAAATCGAAGGTTCACCGATACCTTATGATCGTCCGGCAACAGAAGAGCTGATTCGTTGGCGGCTTTTCGACCGAACCAGTGCCGGTTTGATGGCGGAACTCGGTTCGCATCAACTCGATGCGGCAAGTATTTTTATTGCGGCAATGCACGGCGGAAAAAAACAATATCCGCTTGCCGTCAGCGCAACATCAACCCGAACAATTTTTCCGTCCGATTTGGAAAGTCCGATTGATCGGGATGTGGACGATCATGTTCATTGCGTCTATGATTACGCCGGACCGGGTTACGATAAAAATGACGAACTCGGTAAACAGCGAAAAATTACTGTTGCCTATTCTTCGATCAACGGTAATGGTTTCGGCGGTTACGGCGAAACCGTCTTCGGAACTAAAGGAACACTTGTTATCGAAACGGAAAAAGAAGCAATGTTTTACCAACGTGCCGAAGTGAATAAGAAAACGAAAATTGCCGCCAAAGGTGAAGGCAAAAAACGGGAATTGATTATTGAAACACCAGATGATGGTGATCTGCTTTCTGCTGCAATCGGGTTACAGGCAACATTCGGCGATGTGAGCCGAGGTTACTGCGAAGAAATTGAACACTGGGCATTTTGTATCCGTGAAAATCCAGAAGCTGATCATTCCAAACCGATGCCGCGTTGTTATCCCGAAATTGCAATGGCAGATGCAGTGATTGCGCTGACAACCAATATTGCTGCAAAACGAGGTGAAACAGTCGAATTTGATATGGCATGGTTTGATGTTAAAAGTAACGCAACTCCAGAAACCGCGTTTGCCGAAACAGAAGAACAGAAAAAACATTACACGCCAAACCTCGAACGATATACATGATTTTCGTGCGAATTTGTGCGAGTACCGGTTCATAACCGGTTCACGGTTATTGCAATTTCGTTTCATAAATTATTCCGTTCGAAAACGGTTTAGATTTTCTGGAGTCTGATTTTTTAACCAACGAAAATATCTGTTAATAATAATGCGAACGGTTATAGAATTATGAAAGGAAATAGTTATGTCAAGCAGTAGAAAATTACCGATAGGTATTCAAGATTTTGAGAAACTCCGTTTAGGCGGAAATATATATGTTGATAAGACAACGTATATTTATCGGCTTGTCAACACAGACACACCTTATTTTCTTAGTCGTCCGCGTCGTTTTGGTAAGAGTCTTTTTCTTTCGACGCTTAAATCCTATTTTCTTGGTAAGAAGTCACTCTTTTCCGGTTTGGCTCTTTCCGAATTAGAAAAAGATTGGTTGGAATATCCTGTTATTTATCTTGACCTCAACAAGGCATCTTATCAAGAACCTCAGACGCTCAATAACGTTCTTGATGAAATTTTGAAACTTCACGAAAGAGAATGGGCAATGACAAATATAGCATCGGAATTATCATTACGTTTTGATAATCTGATAAAAACCGCTTACCAAAAATCAGGTCTGAAAGTCGTTGTTTTAGTGGATGAGTACGATAAACCATTGGTGAATACCTTGGATAAGTTAGAAGTTAATGAATCCATGCGAGAAATACTGAAAGGTTTTTATGGTATTTTGAAAAGTGCGGATGCCTATTTACGTTTTGTTTTTCTTACGGGAGTAACTAAGTTTTCCAAAGTGAGTGTTTTCAGTGATCTGAATAATTTGATGGATATTAGTTTGGATGCGGAGTTTTCCGGTATTTGCGGCATCTCCGAAACGGAATTAACACAATATTTTGAACCGGAAATCAAAAAGTTATCCGAACAAATGAAACTATCTTACGACGGGACATTAGAGAAATTAAAGAAATATTATAACGGTTATCATTTTTGTGAAGAGAGCGAAGGAATATACAATCCATTTAGTTTGTTGAACACGTTCCGCTCCGTTAAATTCCGTAACTATTGGTTTTCGACAGGAACACCGACCTTTCTTGTTAAGATGCTTCGCGATGGCAATTTTGAGATTCCCGATTTAGAAAACAACATCCATGTTTCCGTATCAGATATTACGAATTACAAAGCCGGTTTGAATAATCCTGTACCGATTCTTTATCAAAGCGGTTATCTGACAATCAAAGATTATGATACGGAATTTTCAGAATTTATATTAGGTTTTCCGAATGAAGAAGTGAAATACGGTTTTTTGAATGAACTGTTACCAGCTTATGCTCCGCCTTATGCGGTTCACCAACAGTTTTCTGCCGTATCCTTTATCAAAACGCTTCGTACCGGCAACATTGCAAGTTTCATGGACACGTTACGAGCATTTTATGCGAGTATTCCTTACGATATGCTCAACAAAGATTCTCAACAGGAACGTTATTATCAATTTATTTTTTACTTACTTGTAACGTTGATGGGACAATTTATCCAAACGGAAGTCAAAAC
>JAITBS010000565.1 GCA_031283515.1 Planctomycetaceae bacterium | reverse complement strand
GCTGCCGTGTATTATAATTTCTGTACCAAGGCATTCTTTCATAATAATAGGAATAGCCGAGCCGCATCACAAGATCGTCGGAAGACATGGATTCGGCGTCTTTGAGTTGACTGCGTAACATCGTTTCGATCATCACCGGATCCGTATCGCTAATAGGATAAACTATTAAAATCGGACGAAATTTCGCATCTTTTTCACGAAGCTGTTCAAACAACTCTTTAATCTTAACATGTTCGCGAGTTCTTGCCCGAACCGTAATTTTTTCCGCTGTCGGATCTGCATAAACATCAGCTTCGGGAATCATTGCCTTGAACAATCCCGTAATCATTTGCGCATCAAGATTTGCCGCCGAATACGCAACAAATTTTTCCGCAAGTTCGGAATCCGGTTCGGCTTGCTTGTTCGCCTGCTCAACAATTTCCGCAACTTTAACATGTTCTTCCGGTGTTGCCCAAACCAGAATCCGGCGGCTTTGCGGTTCCGGTGTGATTTTGAGTCCTTGAAAAACATCTTGAATGACTTTGAGCATTGTTTCCGGTTTCACGCCCGCAACCGGATAAGCCAACATTTGACGATTATCAAGATTGATTTGCGCTGTCAGCGTTTGTGTAACTTTTTCGAGTTCTTCCGGTGTTGCCCACACGAGAAGCCGATTACCTTGTTTATCCGAAAACAAAGTTGCGTCGGGATGTGAAACTTTGAGAATTTCCTGAGCGGTGGTCATATCGCCGATGGACATTTGGAACACTTTGAGTTGCCGAAGCGGTTCACTCGCTTTGTTCTCTTCCATCTGTTTTAATATCGTTGCGATAAGTTGATGTTCCGACGGTTTCGCCCACACGGAAACTTGATTGGGAGATTTATCGGGAACAATTGCAACTCCCTTCAAATCCCGCGCCGCCGTTTTAATAAACGCTTCAAGCCGATCACGTTGATCTTGAGTTGCCGGATAAATGAACAGCATCGGTTCTTCGGGAGCCGTAAATGTTGCAGCAATTGCCTTAACATTTGTTTCAATAATCTTTTGTTCATCCGGTTTGGCAATCACCATAATTTGTTTGGCGTCTTTGTCCGGTGTAATCATAGCGGTTGGAACGAGCCGCTGTAATCCCTGAACAAGAACAGGCGTCGGTTCTGATTGCAGAATGTAAAACCGTACAGTCGGATCATTGGCGGAAGGTTCGGACGGGTCAAGTGTTTCGATTAATTCGGTAACTTTTTCCAGCAAACGCGGATGTCCTTCAATTATCAAACTTTGACCGTAATAATCATAAGTCGGAATCACCGTCGGAAACATCCGGCGAACAATCGACATAATCGTATAAGGATCAGCCCGGCGAAGTTGAAAACGCCCGTAACGTTTATCTTTGCCGTCGTTTGAAAATGTTTTCACAGCGGCTTCGATAACTTTGTGTTCTTCGCCGGTTCCCCAAACGATTAACTGTTGCGAATTTTCATCCAGCGCAATTTTGGCTCTGGGTGCTAATTTTTGCAACTCCTGAATATAATCGAGCGGCATATTGGTTGTGAATTGTTCTCTGCCTCGCCGCACCGGATAAAAACCGGTTTCAATCGGATACGCTTTGAAAAATCGTTTTTCCTTATCCGGATCAGCGGCATCAAGTTGGGCGAGCAGCGACGTCAACGCCGTTTTTTGATCCGGTCGAATTCGTACAACAAGCCGACCATTTTCAGCGTCGTCCGTAATTTTAGCATCAGGATAAATTTCCTTGAGAATCGGAACAACCGTAGAGGATTCGACATTTTTCAAATGATGTACGATAACTTCTTCGGCAATCGGTTTTATTGTTTCGGATGTTGTAATAATCTTCTGAATTTTTTCCACATCCGGCTTGGAACCATAAATCATTGCCAAAGCGTTTTGTTGGTCGGTAATCACGGTGGCGTAGGGAGCAACTTGTTTGAAAATCGTTTGAAGTTCTGTTGTCAATGCTTTTTTTAGCGGAACAAAAATAATATCGCCGTCCATATCTTCGAGCAGTTTTTGAATTTTCTCTTTCATTTCGGGACGGAGTCGAAGTGTTAATTGGTTGGCGGTCGGATAGCCTGCCATTTTCACTTCGGGGTAAATTTCCCGAATAATTGCCGCAGCGTAATAAGGAACCGCTTGTTTAAATGTGTGAACGTAAACCTCTTCGTCAATCGGCGCAGCCGATTCCGATGCCGTAACAATTTTCTGAATCTTCTCCACATCCGGCTTCGTACCATAAATCATTAACTGATTATTTTTAGCGTCAAATATTGTTACGGCGTAAGGAGCGATTGCCGGAAATGAATTACGTAACTCTGCCGGAAGTTCTTTTTTGAGCGGAATAAATACAATATCGCCGTCCATTTGGTTGAACAGATCAACGATTTTTTCTTTCAATTCCGGCGGGAAACGAACCATCAACTGATTATGTGACGGATATCCTGAAACTTTGACTTCGGGATAAATTTCACGCAATATCGCAACAACATAATACGGATAAACCTGTTTAAATGTGTGAACGTAAACTTCTTCGGCAATCGGTGCGGTTGTTTCCGATTGAAGAATAATCTTTTTGATGTTCTCAACATCTTTGACCGCCCCTTGAACTAAAATTTGAGCGTTTTCATGGTCAACAATTATTGTTGCTTTTGGGGCGATTGTTTTAATGGATTGGAGTAATTGTGCGGACGGTGATTTTTTGACCGGAATAAATTCTGTTGCGCCGTCCAATTGGGAAAGCAAAGCGTTCACCGGTTCTTTCCAATCGCTGCTCATTTGGAAGATAAGTTGATTGTTGACGGCATTGACGGTTGCTTTGACTTCCGGAAAAACTTCGTTAAGAACCGCAAGAACAGTGGACGGAGACGCTGTTTGAAGAGTGTGTACAACAATTTCTTCTTTTGTTAGCGATACATTTTCGCTTGCGGTCAAAACCGCTTTAATTTTATCGAGTTCCTCTTTGGGACCTGTTGCGATAACCTGTAAATTCCGGCGGCTCTGAATAATCACACTGTGCGGTGCAATTCGAGTCAATTGCCGTAACATATCCGCCGGAAGTTCCTTTTTCAGTGTGATAAAAGCGATATCTTCGTTGACATTTTTATCAAGTTCTTCGACTGCTTTTTTGATAATTTCCTGAATATCCGGTGTTGCCACCGCGATCACGGCGTTTGTTCGCGGATCGTACGAAAAATCTGCACCGGTCATCATATTGGTAAGAACAAGCTGTGCGGTATAAGCGTAACCGTGAAGCATCGGATAAACACCAATAACCGGTTCTGTTGATTTGGCAGTTTTGGGGTCGGCAGATTTTTTTCGTCCGGCAACTTCATCGTACAACCGTTGAATCAATTCATGCTGTTTTGCGGTTGCCCAAACGGTAACAAAACCTTGTTTGGTATCGCGGAGTTCGACGATATCTTCGAGTTCTTTTTTTGTAACGAGTTGCTTGAGCATTGCCGAAAACCGTGCCGCACTTGAAACCGGCAACCGGTAGGAAACAATCATTTTGTCTGCTTCCGGTACAGCCGCCGCTTCTAATTCCGTAACCGCTTTAGCGAGCATTTCCTGCTCTTTTGCAGTGGCAACGACAAGAATTTGACCTAGTTCGTCGTCTAACGAAAACACTCCTGACGGAACAACTGCTTGTAGTTGTTTTAGTGTTTCGATATTCATTTTTTTGGTCTTATCGGTAAATTTGTACAGTTTGGCGACTGGTTCATCTTCTGGTTGCGGTGCTTGTTTGAGTGATTCGAAAAACACTTTGATTTTTTCTTGTTCCGGCGGCAACGCTAACACAACAATATTATTGGCAACAGGAGTTTCGGAAACGATGGCGGCGGGAAATGATGTTTTGAGAACATTGATAATTTCCTTACCGATGGTCAACGAATTATCATACGGATTTTGTAACATTGGAGAAGCGGTTGTTCCGAGTCCGCGTCTCATTCGTCCGAGCCGCCAAAATTGTGACGGCGAGGCGTCAAGATAGGGAGTGAGCGAATAACTGGCGAGAACCAATTCACCGTTGGGCGCACCGCTATCGGCTTCGAGCATTTTGAAGACGGTGTCGATTTGGTCATGTTCTGCTTGTGTAACAAGAATATGAATCTCTCTTGAATTTCCAATCCGAATAGATTTACCTGTTGGGACAAATTCTTTGAAAATGGTTTCGAGTTTAGTGGGATCATTTTTTTCAACTTTGTATGTTTTCCAAACCGGCGGAGGCGGCGGCGGTGAACCTGGAGTTGGCGGAGCGCCAGGAACTGGCGGCGGATTTTCGACGGACTCGATAACTTTTTGAAGAACGAGAAGTGTTCCGGCGGTATCGGTAATGATCAAGGAATTACCGGGCATGGGAATGATTTGACAAAATGCACCTTTGAATGGTTCCAGTGCTTGAATGACATCGGCGCGGTTACGGCGTTCCAACGAAAAAATAACCGACGTATATTCAAAAGTTCCGCGTTCATGTAACTCTTCCGGTTTTAATTTCGGCAAAAACTGAATTGGAATTTTCCCTCGTTTCAAATCAAAAAGCATCAACATTTTATCATTCCGAATCAACGTATAACCTTTTGTTTGTAACACACTGTTGAGCAGATCAATAGCTTCGGACGGTGTGTAATCCCGTTGATCGGCATAGTTAAACGAACCGGACGGCGGAGCATCCATAACCAATTGCAAACCAACTTGTTCGGCAAACCATTGAAGAACATCAGCCCAACCTTGCAGTTTGAAATTGAAACGAATTGTCTTTTCGCTGAAAACTTTGGGCCACAATATTTTTTGTGACGGAGTCAGAACTTCGACGAGTTTTTGTTCACTTTGTTCAATAACGGTATTCCATTGATTTTCCGGTGCTTTGGCGATTTCCTGCGAACGGAGTACCAAAAGTCGTTGAACTTCTGCCCGCTGAGCATCGGTCAATCCAAGCCGAGCTGCAACTTCAGGATGAGCAAGACGAATAAAACTCTTTTTCGGATCAAAAATTATTTTTGATTCTGGAGTTACAGGAACTGGAGTGGTTGCGGGCGTTTCAGGAGTTGGAGTTGCCGGTGCGGCTGGAGTTTCAGGAGTCGGAGTCGCTGGTGCGGCTGGAGTTGCGGGCGTTTCGGGAGTCGGAGTCGCCGGTGCTGGTGTTGCCGATGCGTTTGGTGTGGCGGGTGCCGGAGTCGCTGGCGTTTCGGGAGTTGGCGTTGCAGGAGCTGGAACTTCCTGAGCAAACCAAGATTCGCCAACATAACTAAACACAATAAAGAGTAAAACAATAAACAAAGATATTTTTTTCATATTCATATTGCACCGCAAAAAATAACTCGAATCAAAAACGATTCTTTTAGTTTTATTTTTTAATTTGGGTTCTTTGAATTGAGTAAGGACATTCCGTCATCTTTTCGTATCGAACCATTTTATCCTAAAATTTGATATTATCGTCATTTTGTTAAAAAAGGACTATAACTCAACTACTGATTTTATCGATTTTAACGATTAAAAAAAGTGGGATATTTGTGTGTTGATATGAATCAACAGAGTCCGCAGATTACGCTGATTAACGCTGATAAATATTTAGTCCGCAGATTACGCTGATTAACGCTGATAAATATGAAGTCCGCAGATTACGCAGATTGTCGCTGATAAATATTTACGTAATCTGCGAACAATTACAAATAATCAGCGAAAATCTGCGTAATCTGCGGACAATTAAAATAATCAGGCGAATGTTTATGTTGCAATTACGGGTTGTATCGAATAAGGTTGGCGTCCAGAACTTTACGAATACGTTCTTGTAACGATGATAGATGAGTTCGAGTGGTTGTATCCAGTTTTGCCTTTCCGGTGAGCAACGCCTGAATATTCGAAGATAAACTCGTCAATTGTTGACGCGCAACCGCTTGGCTTGACAACGGAGGTAATTCGCCCAACGAATAGAGGGACAAAATATCAAAATAATAATTTTGTAACATTCGCTGTAATAATCCGATTGCCGGTTTTCGCGTGGTAAATTCGCCTTCCTTAATCGTTTCCAATTCCTTGAAAATCGTATCCGTCAGCGTTTCAAATAATTCGTCAATCGTGTAAACATCGTCGCCTTCCGCAACACGAAGTTGTGTTTCTTCCAGTCGTTCCAATGTCCATGGATCAAGTAATTGAAACAAGATATAACGGCGAACAAGTAATGTCTGGTCACTCAATGTCCATGTTTGAGAACCATAAATCTCATAGTTCCAATGTAACCATTTTTCTTCGCCGAATTGGTTATATACTTCATGCGGAATTTTAAACGAATCCGCTGCAAATATTGTTTGACAAATATAATCCAATGAATCGCGTTGTGTTTTGGCATCCACAACCTGAATGGGCGGACGACTATTGGAATCACCACGATGATCGCGATTCACATAAAGTCCGGCAACATTCCGCGCTAACACAAAATTCGCACTGGCACGATCAAATATTAATAATCTGAAAAAACGCCCCACATCCTTGTAACTGCCGTTTTCCTTCACCGCACGGTCAAGTAATTCCGGTAACAATTGCTCATACCGTGCTGTTGCCGTTTTAGCGTAACTCAATGGGTTCGAACCAAGATCACGTGTTGATGTGAGCGGATCAGAATCGGTTACAATAATATCTTCGTCTGTTGCAAAATTCCGGCCGCTTTCCGCCTGACGCGCAGCAATCTTTTGAAGTTCTTTCAATTCCCCGTCTGTTCCGCCGGAAATAATTTTGTAACCATATTCAATCGCCAAATAATCGTAAGGTCCCAATGTTGACATGAAATAATCGCCTTGCGGCTGCCCTTTCGGCGCAACGTTAATCGGTAAGTAATCCATCACCGAACCGGCAATCCCAAATTCCTTCGAACGATCCGGCTTGTTGATCTCTTCCAATGTCAACCAACTACTTGCCTTAAAATTATGCCGTAAACCAAGTGTATGACCGACTTCGTGCATCACCACGTCTTTCACTCCCGCAAGAATAATTTGTTCCAATTTTTCTGCATTTGCCTTTTCTTTTTCTTGTCGGGACGATTTTTTCGTATCCTTTTTTTCGTCCTTTTTCTCTCCATTTTTAGTGTTGTTGTTTTCTTTCTTTTCGTCTTCTTTTTCGGATTTTTTTGCATCATCTTTTGCCTCGTCTTTTTCTCCGTCTTTTTCACTATCTTTTTTGTCCGTTTTTTCGTTGTCGGTTTTTTCGGACTCTTTTGTTTCTTCGGCTTTATCATTTGATTTATCATCGGATTTTTCGTTCGCTTTTTCATCAGATTTTTCATCCGATTTCTCGTCTTTATTTTCTTCTTCTTTGCCCGCATCTTCATCCGAAGTGTCATCAGTATCTTCGTCAATTAGTGAAACGGCAAGAGATGCCAAAGCAATTTGTGTTGCTTTATTTTGGGCGTCCGTACAGAAACAACCGTTCAACCGACAATGAGAAACCGCATTTTTGGTGTCCTCACGTTCTTTGCGGCGATGCCGAAAAATAGAGGCAACATCATTTTTTTTGTCCGATTCCGGCGGAATTAAATCGGCAATAAAATAATCAAACCGATCATGCCAGTAATCAATAAAACCGGCATCAATAATAACATCTGCATCAAGAATTTCACCGGTAAGCGGATTAACATGACTTGGTCCCATTGCAAATCCGGCATCGGAAGTAATCCATCGAATGGTGTTATAATTAATATCTTCTGCGTCCCAGTTATCGGAATCGGATTGTTGGCGGACTTCAATAGCGTTGACAATACCGATTTTTTCGAATGCTTTATTCCATTCCAAAATTCCTTCACGAACAGCGTGACGATATTTAAACGGAACGGTTTTTTCAATCCAAAAGACAATTGGTTTTTTGGGAGGTGAAAGAGTTGCCGACGCATCTGCTTTCTGAATATTCCAACGGTTAATATAACGAACGAGATGATTCTCTTTTTCGTTACGGGAGAAATTTTTATGAGTTGTGATGAAATAACCGATTCGATTATCTGCGAGACGTGAGGAATAACCGGTTGAGGGGAGTTTGCTGACCGAGTAATGAATCGTCACGCCAACACTGCTGGCGTCCGGTGAATCGTGAGAACCGGAATAGGAGCGGTAAACAGAATAAGTTGCAACAACACGAAATTCAATATTGTTCGAAAATCCCTTAACTTCGCTCCATGTGGAACGGTCATTGGCAAAGGAGCCGCCAAGATCACGACCAAGTTTGGGCAGATCGGACATAAAAACCGATGCCATATCAATTACATCGCCGCCGCCGTCACCGGTAGCAAGAATCGGCAAATTATAGAGAATACTGTCGGAATAAGCGACTTCAACTGCTTTTGCTTCTGGAGTTCCCGAATCGGCTTTGAACCGGATATTACGCCGAACAATTTGAATCGAATCGTTGACTTTTCGGAATTGCCAAAGCCAATCCTCACCGGATTCTTGAAGCGTGTACCCGCCAATCGCGCTCCAACCCGAACCTTTGGCAATTGCCATAGCAATCAGGTAATCCGTGTTAAGATTGGAACTCTTAATTTCAGCGTATAACTTCTCTTTTTTACGGTACAACGTAATGAGTCCGTCAATTTTTTGAGCATCCGGCAAAACATCCTTAATTGGTTTGGGGCTATCATCTTTCTTGGCGGGTGAACTGCTAACTGTTACAGTGGCAGTATCAATTTTGACTGGTTTAATTTCCTGAGCATTGAGCCGAACGATTCCGGCAGAAAAAATTAACATTCCTAGAATTATCAAAGAATAAGTGTTTTGCTGAAATTTGTTCATGGCAATTTGGGGTAAATGGGTTAAAATAATAGAATATATTGCCTAAATATCGCAATACAATAAAAATTTTTGGAAAATAGGCAATATTGATAAAAAATTATAGCATATTTTTTTCTACCTGTATCTCCCCCTAATAAATTTTTTCTAATGTTCAGATGCTGGTTGTTAATTTAGGTAAATTTTTATAGGCGAAATCGACAAACATTGTATCTATTTAGCGGTGATCTTATTTTGTGCCTACTCGGTGTCAATTTTCTTCTTCACTATTCTTCTTCACTCCGAAGTGATGACATTTTCATAACCGTAGGTCAAGCGAAGCGCGACTTACAGTCAACACCTCGATTCAACATCGCCATGAAAAGGCAACATCGTAGCGGATAGTTCACATGTGGATTATTACCCAAACGGTATTATTCCGTATGCGGCACTATCAACTATCCGCTCGCAACTCTCAATTACTCTCTGTCCTTTCAGGATGGAAGAAAATGGAATCAATCATCGGTGAAAGGTGTTATCAAAATAGACTGTTACCTTGAATATTATTACAAACATCTTGCAACAATTAAGTTAGACGATTATAATTTTCCTTGCAATATATCAGTGGAATTATTATTTTTGATTCTTCACTCCAAAGTGATGACATTTTCATAACCGTAGGTCAAGCGAAGCGCGACCTGCGGTTATGAAAATCGAAAAACAAAAATTCCGCTGAAATATTACAAATTTCGTGTATTTCGTGTTTTTTTGTGTGTTTCGTGTTCTAAAAAAATTCCACTGAAATATTACTTTTCCTTTTATTCATAAAAAAAGAAACAACAACAAGAATAAAAAATAAATTCAATACGAAAATTAAAAGAAACAGTTACGAGGAAATCTGTGAAGACAACAATGAATACGACAGTGTGTCAACGGCTTTATGAGAAGTTGGTAATTCAAGGCGGTAAACGGCAATTCGTTTTGACCGGCTGTGTTACGGATATGTTTTTTGCGGATACGGTGCGGGGATTATGCAGAAATATCGAAGACGCCTTGTTGTATTATGCGGTACGGCAAGGATATGAAATTGCGTTTGCGATTGATGATAAAATGTCATTACGTTTCGCTACCTCAGAAATGCAAACGAAATATCAGAACATCATCGACAAAAAAAGCGAAGACCCGCAAAAAAAACAAGGAAGTGTTAAACGTGGAAACCGTAATACCACACCAGTAACATCAACATCGCCAACATCGCCAAATTCAGAAAATCAACCCAATACCGTAACCGCAACCCAATTAGTTCAGAATAATACACAAGGAAAATCGCAACAAATTTTTGACGGTATTCTTAACCGCTTACTTCCGCATCATACAAAATCCTTTGTAATATTGAGTTTTGCTGAAAGGATTTTAGAATACGGACAAAATGGAACATTAACAGCAATTGCCGAACAAAAATTGAAAACAGTTCGAGAATGGGCAAAAATAGAATTTGGTAATTCTCATTCGTGCAGCGTATTGATTGTTGATGACAGTCATCATGAAGAGTTTGAACGGTTATCCGATTTGTGTGTTGCCGGTCTGGAACACCGCACAAATTGTATCACCGTTGGAACGCCCAACGTTGCGGAAATTAGAGAAATGTTGATTCGAATACGAAATCGTTA
>JAITBS010000366.1 GCA_031283515.1 Planctomycetaceae bacterium | reverse complement strand
GATGAAAAAGAACGCCAGAAATGGCAACCGGAACATGAAAAACGTCTTCAATGGTTTAAAGATCAAGATTGGACTATTCACAACGGTAAAACACGATGGATAAGAAATCGAAGAGATTTGTAAAACAAAAGTATTCAGCAACAAGTAACCTTTCGACAAAAAATCGCCTAACGGATCATCTAACAAATGATAAAAATATTGTTGCTACTGAATAATTACAAAGAAAAATATACAATCCATAAAGGATTGACAATTGAGTTTGAATCAAAATAATTAAGAAATGTCTATTAGAACCGCCTTACGAAAAGAACCTATCACGCTATTTGATAAAGAGCCTGTCAATTTTCCTGTTGAAACGTCGGATATTTATAATCTGGTTGTTGACAGAAAAAAGATTGGGATTTCTAAGCCTGCCTACATCAGGAAAAATGGTTTATTATTTACAGGCGACAGTATCCATTGGTTAAAATTTATAGAAACTAATTCTATCGACCTGATTTTTGCCGACCCGCCTTATAATATTCAAAAAGCGTCATGGGATAAATTTGATTCGCAAGAACAATATATTAGTTGGTCAATGGAATGGATACAAGAAGCCGCCCGTATCTTAAAACCAACCGGTTCGCTTTATATTTGCGGTTTCAGTGAAATATTAGCGGATTTGAAACATCCGGCAATGAGGTTTTTTGCCGGATGTAAATGGTTAATATGGTATTACCGGAATAAAGCTAATTTAGGGAAAGACTGGGGACGTTCGCATGAAAGTATTTTACATTTGCGTAAATCAAAACATTTTATAATGAATACCGACAATATTCGGATTCCTTACAACGAACACACATTAAAATATCCGGAACATCCGCAGGCAGAAACAAGCCAATACGGAAAAGGTAAGAAAAATACGCAACTATGGAAACCTCACCCAATGGGCGCAAAACCAAAAGACGTTATTGAAATACCAACAACATGTAACGGTATGGGCGAAAAAACCGAGCATCCGACTCAAAAACCCGAAGAATTGTTACGAAAAATAATTTTGGCGTCAAGCAATCAAGGCGATATTATTTTAGACCCATTTTCCGGTTCAGGTACAACGCTTGTCGTTGCGGAACAACTTCGACGAAACTGGATCGGATGTGAAATGAACGACGAGTACAATAAATGGGCAATCCGCAGAATCGATAATGTGATTTATCGCACAATTACCGAGTGGATTGAATACGACAAATTAAACCTAAATCGTAGAGAATTGATACGATGAAATTATCTCAATTACTAGAATATGCCAAAGATAAAACAAATTTCACAAACCTTGAGAATTATTCAGTCTTTTGCGAAAAATATTTGTCATTTATTTTTGAAAATCTTCAAGCGGTCATAGTTTCGCAAAATGAAACGCAATACCGTTTCTTTCAATATCAGAAAGATGGTAATTTTAATGTAACGCGTCCAATAAATAGTAATTTGATGATTTCAATAAATGATTTTGCAGAATCAAAAAAAATATTTAGTTATGCAATAGAACACATTAAAGACATAAAACAAGATACTAAAATACGAGATACTATAAACAGGTTTATTTACACATGTCAACAATCAATCGGCGCAACGCTTGATGCATTACCCGCCGGAGAAAGTAACACCGCACGGAAAATAAACGGAGACTTATTTGAACGATATATTCGGCTTATTCTAGCAGAACTAAAAATTCCTGTTAGAGAAGGTTCTGTTCTTATCCCTGTCGTTGTAAATGGAGAAGAACAATTTCAAATGGTTTATCAACACGATTTAATTATTGAAAAGGGAAAAGAAGTAAAAGCAATCGGTTCTGTAAAGACTTCAAGTAAAGATAGATTGGATAAAATATTTTTGGACAAATTTTTATATAACCGTTTAACAAATACTGAAACGCCGCATTTTGCCGTATTTTTACATGATGTTCAAAGGAAAGGAAAAGAGCCTAAATTTAGCGTTAATACGACTTTTTTAACCGGACATTTTAAAGGCTATACGGTAAAATTAAATCCTTTAGACGGCGTCTATTACTGTGATTTGCGTCCGGTAATGTATTCAGACAAAATATTGAAAGAAAATATAAAATCATTAGATTGTTTGTTAATAGATGATATATGGAATTTGTTATAAGGATATTATTGTTGAGTGTCCCATGGTTTTTAGAAGTTCCCTTTTGTCAGCAGCGCATGTTACGCATTGGTTTATTGCAACCGCCAAGCATGGGCAAATCAGCACAACATCGTCTTCCCCTTTACAAAAACTGAAATTGTTCTAAACTATAATGAAATTATATTTCAAACGCTATTAAAAATACGTTTGAAAATATTTCAATGTTTTTCCTACTTTAATTCACTTTTATTTAATTGATACAAAAATGAAATACGAACAAATTGACGGAACTTTATTTTGCAGGTTCGACGTCCACATGGACACAATAACTTGCTCGCAAATTAAAGATGAACTTGCAGAGCAAATTAACTCTGCTTT
>JAITBS010000479.1 GCA_031283515.1 Planctomycetaceae bacterium | reverse complement strand
AGTGGAAAGTTAAGAACGGATAATAGAGCATGTTCACGTTCTAAACTCTTTTCTACAAACCTCTTACGACTCCTTCGTTCTTCACCGTTCGGCTTTACATTGGTCGAACTTCTTGTGGTCATTGCGATTATCGGCGTGTTAACCGCTCTTCTGTTGCCGGCAGTTCAGGCAGCACGCGAGGCAGCAAGGCGGATGCAATGTTCCAGTCATCTGAAACAAATCGGGATTGCCATTCACAATTTCCATGACGCACGAAATGGACTTCCACCAACAACAAACGGCGGCGAAAATCAAGATACCAACCGTTTTTCCACATTTGTTCTCATTTATCCCTATGTGGAACAACAAACTCTCTACGATTTAATCGGCGGCATGTCTTGGGCTTCCGATACAACCCGAGTCGGATTCGATATGATCGTTTACAAGAATGCTGCCGTTTCACCACGTGCGGCAGGTACACGAAGTTGGTGGGATTTACTAACCGAAGAGCAGAAAAAAGGATTCGGAGCAACAACAATTTATCGATGCCCAACTCGCCGCGGTTCAAGTAACACCATTTATGAAGGTTCCGCCTCAGATACCACTGATTGTCCAGGACCGTTGGGTGATTATGCTGTACCGATTATGGCAAGCGATTTTTGGTTTTACCATTTTGTACCAAGTAACATGGCAAGCCATGTTAACGTTCATTGGGGACCACTTCGTGTTGCTATCATCACAACGACAAAAGCTTCAGGAGTCAGTGATTTTTCCAAATGGGAACCACGCGATACAATGGCTTGGCTCACCGATGGAACCAGCAACCAATTTATTATGGGAGAAAAACATATTCCATTGGGTCGTTTGGGTGTATCGAAAACCGGTTCTGCCGGAACAGTTAATCAGTGTTTTACGGCAGATATGACCTATATTACAACAGGTCGCTGGGCTGCCGGTGCTGCCCGAAGTATCAAATCCAATCTTTATCGTCTGGCAAGTTCAAATGATTGGCAGGAAGATCAAGATTCGTTGTCCACTTATGTAAATTGTGTCAACACAAACCATGACACTAGCGGACGAAGTGGACATTATGGTTTCGGCAGTTGGCATCCCGGAATTTGTCCCTTCGTCATGGGCGATGGATCAGTAAGAGCATTTTCAAACACAACTTCAGATGCTGTTATTCGTGCTTTTGGGAAAGTTACTGACGGCGGTGAAATATTTCCATAAATAATGTTTCATAAAAAATAATATACTTTTCACACAACAAAATTTCGCTGACTGAGTTTGTCAAAATCACGGTAACCTTAACCAACTAGGTAATAATAACCGAATTTTAGAGTGTGAAAAGTTCAACAAAACATATAATTTTTACTTTATTTTTATTCCATTTTTATAATTTTTTCCAATGCAATATTTTAGATTATTTCTATTACTGGCGGCGTTGATGATAGTTTCCGTTGGTTGCGGTTCCCAATTTTTTAACGTTTCAGGAAAAGTAACATTGTCCGATGGTACTCCGCTTACAGTTGGTAAGGTATTTTTCATATCGGGAATTACTCAAGCGGAAGGAACTCTTGACCAATCAGGTACGTATTCTCTTTCGTTACAAAAAGGCAAATCAGGTATTCCTGCCGGTTCTTATCAAGTTTTAGTTACGGGAGCGTTTTTTACTCCTCGAAAACTTGTGACTGACGATGAAATGGATACGGGAACAAGAACAATGATTAGTTACATTTATTCGGAAACGGAAACTACTCCTTTGAATTGTACGGTTCCCAATGAAAATGGTTACGATTTTGTCGTTGAGCCGTCCAAATTTTATAACGCTGAAAAAGGAATTCAGCGATCTTCACGTTAACGATGCTCTCAAAAAATAACGACGGTAATTGGTATTACATTCCGTTGTGATGTGATGTTTCGGGGAAAGGTTGCCTACCTTTTAAGATTGAAGATTAAAAAATCATTTTAATCCTACAAATCACAAAAAAAATCTCGTAACATAATTTTAGATAAAAACATGGGAGGTTTTTAGAAACTCCCATCAATTAATATCAGCAACTTACGACCAATTACCTTCCGAACATTACGAATATGATTTGAACGGTAACCGTAAAAATTTTGAGACCGGTAAAAATAACCGGTTGACAAGTGACGGCGAATTCCGTTATACTTATGACGATGAAGGCAATCGGATTACAAAAATATCCTTGACAACAGGGGAAAAAACGGTGTACAAGTGGGATTATCGCAACCGGCTTGTCGGTGTAACGATTGGAAGCGGACGTAAAAAACGACAAGTTCAATATCAATACGATTATTTGAATCGCTTAACCCATCGTAACAATGAATTGTTTATTCATGACGGTTGGCAGATTGTAATAACACTTGACGCAAGAGTGAACCTTCAAGATCGTTATTTATGGGGAGCACGGCAAGACGAATTGTTGTGCGAAAACGGTCATTTTGTATTGTGCGATCACTTGGGAACTATTAGAGAAGTTATTGATTCTGTCGGTAAATTCGTTTCCCATTTGAAATACAATGCTTTTGGAAAATTATTAAATGTATCGGGTACAATTTCACGATTTCGTTACACCGGAAAAATGACCGATGACACAACACAATTACAATGGAACATCAATCGATGGTACGATGCCCAAATAGGAAGATGGCTTTCTGAAGATCCAATCGGATTTAAGGGGAAGGATGGGAATTGGGCAAGGTATGTTTATAATGCATCTGTAATCTCTCTTGATAAATACGGATTAGCAAATTATATGGAAGGTACGACCGATCCTG
>JAITBS010000432.1 GCA_031283515.1 Planctomycetaceae bacterium | reverse complement strand
CGAAAATTTCATTAAATTTGGATAAAAAAGTGGGAATTTCGGTGGGAATTTATTGGAAAGACTCTACATTTTTCGTAATCTATCAGTGGAATTATTATTTTTACGTATTATTCAGTTCCTCCTCGTCCTGAAAGAACAGTGGTTAGTGGAGAGTTGAGAGTGGATAGTTGATAGTGGAGAGTGGATAGTTGATAGTGGAGAGTTCGCAAGCGGGTTAAAAACGTTTGGGTATTACGCCGCTTGCGATACTCTCCACTATCAACTCTCCGCTATCAACTACCAACTAATATCCTGTCCTTTCAGGACGTAGGAAAAACAAAAATTCCATTGAAATATTATGAAATTTCCTTATTCGAGTTCGATGACGCTCAATGTTGAAGGTTCATCGCTGGCGGTGTTGAGCAATTCTGGAAAAGGCCAATCGAAATTAGCAATAATTAACTTTTTGCCAATCACAATCGGTTCGCACGGCTGATCGAGTGAACCGTCAGCTCCATCCGTATTGGGACTTTCCCAAATTGTTTCAAAAACCGCCGGTTCACCCGATTTCGGCGGCGTAAAAGCGTGAACCGCATTACTTGCCGAATCGGTTACGTAAACTTTGTTGGTTCCTTTGTCGTAATAGATTCCGTCACAACAATGAAAATATTCTCCGGCAGGATGAATAATATCGACCGTTCCTTTGCCTTCCGCATCGAAAACAAGCCGATACATTTCGCCGTTTCCGAAATTACCGAAATACACAACTCCATTCGAATCAGCGGTAATCCCATCCGGTCCGCCATTCCCGCCGCCGGAAATCTTTTTGACCGTTCTAATTGTTACACAATGCGGATCATCTTCCGCTTTTTTGAGCGGATTCAATTTGATTGACGGATTTTCACCGGAACCGGCGTTTAGAATTTCGTCTTTGCCGAACTTCCAAACGCAACCGCTGCCAAATTCGCCTTCGAGATCGAGGAACGTGTCGGTAAGCAACACTTTATCGTCAAGCCAAAGAATTGCGTTTGCCAGTTTCACACCTTCCACAACAACTTCCACTTTTCCGGTTGGTTTGTCGCCGTCCATTAAAACACGAAGAATTCGGGACTTGTTTGTTGTATCGAAAAAGTATTGATTATCGCAAACGTAAAGATGTCCGTCCGGTCCGAAATCAAGTCCCATAGGACCAATTTGCTTTGTTGAGGGAACTTGAATGTTTTCGATTTCTTCAAACGTCAACACTTTTTCAGCCGTTCCATCGGCATTAACTTTTATCAGATAACCCGGGTGAATTTTTGTACCTTTATCATCCGGCCGCCGGTTGAAGTTCGGACAAGAAAGAAAAAGTGTACCGGTTTTGTCGTTGACAGTCATACCGTCGGGATTATGAAATTCGGCGGATAATTGGGCGAACACTTTGGGTTTTCGTGTTGCGTTCTTTGCCGAATCGAAAGCCCGTTTCGTTTTGTAACCCTTAATAATATCAAGGATTTCTTTCGGTTTACCGGCGGCGTTGCCAAGAATCGCATCAACTTCTTTTTCCGCTTTTTCTGCTCCGCCAACAGCCGTTTCCACTTTTTCAATAACTTTTTCCGCTGTTTCTTTGGCGGTTTCTTTAATTGTTTCAACAGCTTGGGCGGCGGTTTCTTTCACTTTTTCGGCTGTTTCTTTAGCTTTTTCGGCGGTAACTTCGACAACAGCAACAGCGGCTTCTTTGGTTTCTTTGACTGCTTCACCGACTTCTTTAACAACATCGGGTTTTGTGGTTTCCGGTTTAGGTTCTTCGAGCTTTGGGGCATCAATTTTCGGCTCTGTTGTTCCCGGCGAAACAGACGGTTTCGGAGTGGGAACCGGAGTCGGTTGCGATTGCGGTGGACAACCGGTAAACGCTAAAAGTGAAATACCAAACAACAAACAAATAAATCGTTTCATGTGGAGTCTCCTATGAAATGAACAAACTTAAAGTAATTAAACGTACGTTAAACTTACAAAAAACCGGAATCGCTCTCGTCTTACAATGGAAAACGAAACTTCCGGTGTAAATCTTAAAATCACACAAATTGTGAAAAACGGGTCAATCTCAATTCTTAATAATGATCGTGTAATACTAATTTCATTCCGTGTTGACCGTAGAGGTCGTGAATGGTTCGACCATTCATTGCTGAAGCCGAATGGACGGCAACAGTTCGATTCACGCAAATCACATTCTTAACACATTGGGAAACAAAACCAATATCATGAGAAACCATTACAATTGTCATCATTTGGTTCAATTTGGTCAAGGTATCGAACAAAATTTGTTCTGAGGCGGCGTCAATATTGTTAGTTGGTTCGTCGAGGAGCAGGATTTCCGGTTGACCGCAGAGGGCGCGGGCAATGAGGACACGTTGACGTTGACCGCCGGAAAGATTGCGAAACGGTATTTCGGCAAACTCTTCGAGTTGTAGAATTTGGAGCGAATACTGTGCGGCGTTTCGGTCTTCTTGAGAGTACCAGAGACAGGAAGGCGAAAAACCGGTTCGAATACGTCCCATCAAAACAACATCCAACACCGACAAGGGAAAACTAAAATCAACACTTAAAAATTGAGGTGTATAACCCACTTTGGAACAATTTGATCGTGGTGAACGGTCAAACAACCGGATGAAACCTTGATCGGGTTTAAGGATTCCGAGCATGAGTTTCAGAAGAGTTGTTTTCCCGCCGCCGTTGGGACCAATAATCGATACGAAATCGCCTGCCTGAATAACAAAGGTTGCATTTTCTACAACGATTGGACCTTCGTAAGAAAAACTCACTGATTGAAATTCAACTGCCGGCGGCATAAACTTAAACTCAAATTAAAATTACGGTAAACATTTATTCTCTAATTATTCAGTTTATCAAAAATATATCGCAATGCAACCCGTTCTTCATAAGCGTGGTAACTGTCTATTTTATTAACTAACAACTCGCCTACTTCGTTCCAATAGTCCGTCGATAGTCCGTCGATTCGTTTGAACAGTCCGCAGATGACACCGATTTTCGCCGATTGTCTTGAAAATTACGAAATAGACAAAATAACAAAACAGACGAAAAGAGAACAGACTAAAAACACAGAGATTTTATTCAATATCAATTTCAATAAACTTTTTTTAAAAAAAATTTGCGAAAATCGGGGTAATCTGCGGACTAAAATATTTATCTGCGTAACCGGCGGACTCTGTTGATAAAAAGAGTTAAGCCCATTGTGTACAAATAGTTATCGTTCATTTTCGCCTTCTTTATATTTGTTGAATTGTTTTTATCATTCCTTTGATTAGGTTTGTTAATTCTTCTTTTGTGATGATGTACGGAGGCATCGTGTAAATTAGTTTTCCGAATGGTCGTATCCAAACGCCGTTTTCTACAAATAAAGATTGTATCTTTTTCAAATCTACATTCTCTTTGACCTCGACAACTCCGATAGC
>JAITBS010000427.1 GCA_031283515.1 Planctomycetaceae bacterium | reverse complement strand
GCGTACCGACAACGGAAGGCAACCATTTTTTGATTCATCACAACCACGCCTTTCTGTAAAAATAATATAAATACAAAAATACAAATTATAACAAACTGTACCGACATGTGGTGATACTTGGCTTGTAATTATTGACTCAACGGTTTTTCATTGAGTGATTTGGTCATTTTTCAAGAGGCGAAACGAAAAAACAAGAAGAACAGAAACAATAAAGAAACACAAAAAAAATATAATCGGAGGAAGTGTTCCATAACGTTCCGAAACAGAAGTTAATCCTTGAGTTTGTAGTACTTGTTCATTATTTTCTTCCGAAATCGTATTGTCTTCCGAAATTACCGGAACAGGTTGAGTATTACTTTGATCGGTGCAATTTTGTTTTTCAGAAGAGGTGTTTGTAACAACTACGGTATTGGCGAGTTGTTTTTCGGAGACCTGTTCCTCCGAAATCTTGTGTCCTACCTGCATAATAGGCGTCTTCTCCAGTGAACAAACCGAAGGATTGGAACGAACTCCAAAACTTCCATAACGAAATTCGGTTGACAAATTTATTTCTGTCCAGGCTGCAGTTCGAACACCGTAAGGAGTTACCGGATTGGGTTCGAATGACAAAGGTGTTAGAGGTGTTTCGGGAACCGTCACGGCATCTCCGGTTTTTTCCGATCCGGTCGGATTGGGTTGAGATGTTTGAATTTCATCAACCTTTTTTTCAAAAACAGAAAAAGAACTTGGCGGAACCGGTTGAGTATAACGCCGTGAACCGGAATGAGTACCGAATGACATTGACGAACCTGCAAGGTCAGCTCGACGTTGTTGTTGTGGTGAAGCGGTTGTTTTTTCCAGAACGACAGCGGGGTTGATGCTCTCACTCAGAAGATGACGCGGTCCGCCTTGTTCGATGGAGGCAAAATAAACTTCCGGCCGCGGCGGGAGTGATTCCATTGAGGCACGGGTTTGGTTTAGAAATCGATTAACACGCTCACAATAACTTCCGGCAGTACTGCGAACCATATCAGAACCAAACAAAACGCCCGCTAATTCCCCTTTTGAATTTAGGATGGGACCTCCCGAATCCCCTTGACGAGCACTCACCGAAAGATCAACAATCTCATATTGAGGCGCCGAACCGTCACGCGGAATTTCAGGAGCAAGATAACGTACACAATGTCCTCCGGCTAAACGGTAAGACCCGGAACCATAACCGGCAATCCAAAGCGGATCACCCGGTTTAGGAGTTGTTTGAGAAATGGGAAGGAACGGAACCGAACAAGGAGGTTGCGAAATAACAATCAACGCAAGATCCCATTTCTGATCAGACAAAATCACCGCACCGTAAGAAGAAAATCCATTCGGAAAATGAATATGAACCAACCCATCCGCACCATAAATAACATGCCAGTTGGAAAGAATTAAACCATAATTACCGTAATTGCCAATATAAGAACCACTGCCAAAAGATTGACCGCTTTGATCAAACGCCACTAAACGAATAACATTGGGAAATTGTGATAATGAAGTTACGGGTTGTGTTTCAGGTGTTGGCGAAGGAACTTGTGAACCGATTTTCCCAGACGGTTGGGCAGTTACCGGCAAGGACGGTAAACCTGACGGTAAGCCTGAAGACGATGTTGATGCCGAATAACTCGACGCAATAAAGGACGGATTACGCTTGGGTATTCCGAAATCCTCCGCACTCAATATCGAAATATTAAAAATAACTGCCAACATGGTTAAAATCATTATTTTCCATGTTAATTTTTCCTGTAACTTCAAAAAAGGAAATTCCAATTTATTTATTAGGAAAAACAGATTTTCAAAATGTGTCGGCAGTGGCATGATAATTCATTCAAAAACAGTGATCTACTGGTGACGATTTGAATTTCATGTTACCAATTCAGTAACAGAACCCAATGTTGTAACACTTTATGGAGTTGACGATTCTGGTTCTGACAGTTACACCGGTTGTAACACATTGTAATTGAATATCAGAACTGGTTCTCGTTTTGTTTTTCGGAATATTGAGTGAATGACTACAAAAAGAATCGGAAGGTTGTTTCGACCGTGCCATTTTGTAAAGACGGAGCAATCGGAGCAATCGGATTCAAGCAAGATCAGATGTTGAGTCGATACGATGAAGAATACAAGATTGTCCGTCCGCAGAAGATGCAATTTTTCGCCGATGATTAGTCCGCAGAAGACACCGATTGACGCAGAAAAGGAATTTTCCGCCGAGCGGGCAGAACCGGATTGAGCCTAGTTACGAAAAAATGAAATTTTTGTTCTTTGAAGTTTTACATCTTGGCATAAGACGAAAAATCGTTAAACTATATTGTATTGTAGTTTTGGGAATATATTTTTGTGGATATATTTTTTTGTTATTATGAGCCAGATACCTATTAGTGATGCAGTGTTTATTGGTGTTCACCTTGCGGCAAACAATACCCATGTTTCGGCGGTGACGGAACAGGGAACGATTCTTGCCGAAACGAAGGCTTCTTACACCGCAACCAGTTCGCCAAATTCTGTTAAAGGACAACTGGAATTAAATCCGGAAATCTGGTGGGACGCCACCCGACACGCACTCGGGCAAATGATTAACCAACTTCGTCCCCGAGTGGCGAAAGCAAACCAATTAAAAGCAATTGCTGTTTGCAGTGATCCGGGAGTGATTGTGACGGTTGACCGCAAGGGCAATTCCTTAATTCCTGCAATTTTAACCGAAGATACACGAGGAATGGATTACGTCAAGAGTTTGAATTACCACGGTCAGGAACACTGCACTAAAATGGGATTCCAGTTTCAAGCGACATCACCGCTGGCTAAAATTGCCTGGATTAAAGAAAATCAGCCGGAACTTTACGAAAGTGCCTATTTTGTTCATCAAGCCGATTATATTATTGGTAAACTCAAAGGAATACCGGATGTGACGGAATACTCATTGGCAATGAAAACCGGTTGTGATTTACTTGAGGAATGTTGGCCTGACTGGCTTGATTACGACATGCATCTTGGAGTTCGGGAACGCCTTCCTCGATTGGTTCCGCTTGGTGAGAAAGTCGGCACCGTTTCCTCGAATGCCTCTGCTTCAACCGGATTACCGGCTGGTATGACTGTTATCATGGGCACTGCCTCCGCAACTGCACGATTTCTTGCATCCGGTGCACGGAAACTTGGTGATTTTAACACGGTGCTTCACAATGGAATGACCATTCGCGGTATTTCGCCGAAAATGATTTACGACCCGCTTGGACAAATCCAGATTTTTAAATTACTGAATCGTTCTTGGTTTTTCTCGGTGGAGAGCAAAACGGGTGCGGAATGGATTGGCAATTGGTTTTCCGAAAAAACATTTCAGGAACTCGAAGTTGAGGCGCAAATGTTATTACCGACGAATTATCTTGCTTATCCCAATGTTCGGAAGGGAGAGACCTTTCCGTTTGTTTCCGGCAGTGCGGAGGGATTTATTTCTCCGGCGACGGACAATCAGACGGCGCAATTTGCATCCTGTTTACAAGGGACGGCGATGTTTGAGCGATATTGTTATCAGAAGTTGGACAAACTTGCGGAACTGACGAAGAATCAGGGTGACATTTATTCTAGTGGGGAGTGGTGTTTGAGTGATTCTTGGATGCAATGTCGGGCGGATGTGACGGGTCGGGTGAATCGCCGCATGGTTGGGCGCGGCGGTGCAGCATTTGGTGCTGCCATGATGGCGGCGATGGGGAGTGTGTTTCATTCAATTGAAGACACCGCCGAAACAATGCTCAGCACAGAAGCAATGTTTTTTCCCGAATCAGAACATGTTGCTCTCTATGCGGATCTTTACGCGAATTTCTGCCGGCTTATGGAAGAACAAGGTTATATTGCTTAATTCGTGTATTCATATTGATTCTTTTTGCGGCAGGCGATCTTTCGGCGAAAAGTTGGTCGGCATTAGCCGACTTGTCCCTGTTTGCGGGCGGAAATTGAAAACAAACCGCGCAGAATACAAATAAAAGTAATCTATCAGTGGAATGATTATTTTTATGTATTGTTCTTTTCCTCCTCGTCCTGAAAGGACATTGCATAACAACCTACCGCAACACGCTAAGGAATGAATCATTACCTCACCATCGCCCTGAAAGAGCAGTGGTTAGTTAATAGTTGATCGTGAATAGTGAATAGTGACGCAAGCGGATTATTGCCAAAACCTTTTGAATCCGCTTGCAAATTCTCCACGCTCCATTATCAACTCTCAACTATTGACACTCTGTTTTCGGATTATTATGATAATAGGAGTTTTTGGGCGTTTTCAAACCGGAATTGTGAGCCCACAAACCGAAATTGTGAACTCACAAACCGAAATTGTGAACTCACAAACCGGAATTGTGAACTCACAAACCGAGATTGTGAACTCACAAACCGAAATTGTGAACTCACAAACCGGAATTGTGAACTCACAAACCGAAATTGTGAACTCACAAACCGAGATTGTGAACTCACAAACTGAGATTGTGAACTCACAAACTGAGATTGTGAACTCACAAACTGAGATTGTGAACT
>JAITBS010000421.1 GCA_031283515.1 Planctomycetaceae bacterium | reverse complement strand
ATAATGCAAATTAAAATTAACCCAATTAGCATAAGAGGATCATTTTTAACAGAATCTTTAAATTCTTTCCATGTAATTCCATTATTTTTCATTTTTTATCTCCTATAAAAAGGCAACTATTGCAAAATTAACACTTAAAATTTCGGCGGATATTGGAGATTTAACTAAAAACGCTCAAGATGTTATCAACTCTGTTAATGATATAACAAAAGTTGCCGGAAATGCAACACCTTGTTCCGAAAAATTTGAATTTTTAGAGATGCCCCACTGAAATAGTACGGAATTTTTGTTTTAACTCTTTTCGTGTTTTTTTGTTTTTTTTGTGTGGTTCGTGTTATAAAAAATTCCACCGAATGATGATGAACGTAATTTTTATAAAGACACGCAGTATAACTAAAAGATCGGACATGATATTCAATAAACTTTTACAAAAATCCGCGACAATCTGCGTAAATCTGCGGACTGAAAATTTACAATCTCCGCGACAATCTACGTAAATCTGCGGACTGAAAAGAGAGTGTTACATTGTTTTCGGTGGTATTCTGTACTTATTCTGTTTTCTACGGTAGAATGAGTTTTACATTTGTGATTGTTTGTGGATTCAATATCGATAATTTAATATTTTCGTAAATATGTCAAACGGCGTTGTTAATACGGACACAACCGGTTGTGTTCAAACTTCTTGTCCTTTGTTGTCTGTCCGCAACCTAACGGTGAAACGGAAAACTAAAACGTTACTTGATGCGGTGTCATTCGATGTACTTCGGGGAGAACACCTGACAATTATCGGAGCCAATGGAGCAGGTAAATCAACATTGTTAAAATGTCTTGATAATATTCTGACGTCATGGACTGGCGACATTTTCTTTGAAGGTCAACCGGTTCGTCAAATCGCGCAACGTAAATTAGCACGGCGAATTGCTTACGTTCAACAATTTGTATCGGGAATTTTTGCGTTTACGGTGCGGCAACGTGTTGAGATGGGGCGATATCCTCATTTGAAACCGCTTTCACCCATTTCCGAAACAGATCAACAAATTGTCGAAGACGCTATGCGTTTTATGGATATTATTCATTTGGCAGACCGTTTTATTGAAACATTAAGCGGCGGCGAAATGCAAAAAGTCCAACTCGCAGCGGCATTGGCTCAACAAACAGATGTACTCTGTCTCGATGAACCAACCACCTATCTTGACTACAAACATCAACTCGAAATAAGTCAATGGCTCCGAACATTCAACCGGAAACAAGGTAAAACAATTATCGAAGTAACTCACGATGTCAACCGTGCCGCATTAGACGCAACTCATGTTATTGCATTGAGTTCGGGCAAAATAGTATTCGATGGTGATCCGGTGTTGCTGATGACTCAGGAACATTTACGCAACATTTACGGAGTTGATTTTCAACTGACAAATCATCCGGTGTTACCGTTCAAGATTGTTGTACCGGATGTAACAACAAACCAATCCGCTCTTCCCAATAAAGTACAAACACAAATGTAAATAATTCAGTTTTTTATTTTTATCATGCGCCGTTTACCGGAAATCATTATCATTGGATTGATATTATTTTACAAAAAATGTATCAGCCCATTTCTGCCGAATGTTTGTCGTTTTGAACCAACGTGCAGCACATACATGATTGAAGCAATCAGGAAATACGGAGTTATTCGCGGTATTTTGAAAGGACTTTGGCGTATTATCCGTTGCAATCCCTGGAATTCAGGCGGTTATGATCCTCCATGATATCATTGATACAAATAATATCTCCGGTTCCGTTCTCTTTAGAAAAATACCCAATTATTTGTAACGATCTGTTTTATGCACTATTTCAGCGGAATTTCTATTGAAATCGTATTGATAATATGAAAATATTTGTAATCAAGATCATCAAAAAGTAAACAACCTCATTACCTCATTGACGCATGAAACAATGAAGTAATGAGGTTGACGTGTGTGATGTCTAATTGGTTGGCTACTGAGGTTGTTTTGTTGTTGAAATGAGGTTGTTTTTAGCGAATTATTGCCAAAACGGTATTACTTCCGCTTGCGACACTATCCACTATCAACTCTCCACTATCAACTACTAAATCGGTGTTCTACTCTTGGCGATTGCCGCGCGACAGAAAACAATAAGGAAATACCAAAAATCAAATGATTTATTTTTTCCCCATTTGGTAGGTTTTGAGTAACACTTCGTCTGCATCAGCAAATTGTTCGAGCATGTCGGCTTCAACAACAAACACGATAACTGATTGTTGACCATTCTGATCCGTCATCAGATTGTAAACCCAACGAAGTGATAACTCCTCAACTGTTCCGTCAATTAAAACCGTAAAAATTTTATATCCGAATTTGTTTGTCTTTTCTTCAGCAGCAACAATTTTACCAAAATTTTTTCCAAGACCGTCTGCTAATTCTTTCTTGAACTTATCCAGCGTAGTCATTGTTTTGAGATCAACCTTGCCCATATCGGCAATATTGCATTGAGCAACAAGTTCGCCCTTGTGCAATTTACGGAGAATTGTTGTTTGCGGGTCGTCCTGAAAAATGTACCAGTCACGATCATGGGAAAACCGCCATGGTCCCTTACCGCCATCGTATTTAAGTTTCAGAATATTGTCGTTTGGTTTGACACTGATTTCCCGAATCGTATTGTCGGTCAACACCTGAGGAACTTCAAGCGGTGAAATCTTAACCTGAAGCCGCGCAACAAGATCAAGACCAGGACCAACATGACCAATAGACCGGTTTTCTTCAATTAAAAGACCAAGCCAGTTAATACGTTGTGTGTTCAGATCAAACTGAAATTTTGCCCGAATCGACATTTCAGTTGCCGCCCCAAGATACACCCCGCTCACATCACCAACAACTTCAATCATCGCCATTTTGTCAGCAACCGCAGTCAAAACCGCTTCGACATTACTTTCCGTAACCGCATCCACCGAAAGGAAAGAACGAAGAACATTATCAGCAATCTTCCACGTATCACCAACCCGCATCTCTTTATTCGGTAAAAGACGATCAAGAGTTAACGTGTTGCCCGGTAAGTCCTCGATCAGAAGTAATTGCTCTCCGCGCAGTAAACCACGCGGCGAAAAAAGAGAAACTTTATCGCCTTCCAGTGAACAAACTATCGTTTGTAATTCCTCGTCAAGTTCCGGCATTTTGGTCTGTTCACCAATTTTCATCTTCGATTTAGCAAGATTGTACTGCCGGATACTCACTAAAGGTCCCGTCGAAAGTGAAAACTGGTCAACACGCTCTTCATAACGGAATCCAGCAACAACTTCCATTTTATCAGTAGTTGCCTTCAGATCGTTCGAAACCTGTTTGACATCACCGGTTACTTCAAGCAATGTTTCCACTAAATCAGTTGAACCTTTACGCCGATTGCTTTTCAAAAGAAATTTTTCTTCTGAAATATTGATAGGAACTTTCGCAGATTCTGTTTTTTCAGGAAGCCGAACCGCTGAAACTGGGCGTTGTACCGTTGTTTTCTGAACCGGTTTTGAAGTTTCGGCTCTTGGTTCGGGAGTTGTTGCCGTACTTGGGGACTCCGAATCTTTCAATTTGTTCGATTTACCCCAAATAACACCTTTACCAGAATTTTCCTGAGCAACTTTGATAGGTGATTCGACTTTCGTTTCGATATCATCATTATCTATCATTTTCGCAGACTCTATATCTGGAGTATTTTCTTCAATTTCAGCCCCATTACTTTTTTCAGATATTAAAGTTGTTGAAACTAAGAAAGCAATAAATATCCAATCAAACAGCGATTTGAAATAAAAATTATGGTACATCTTTTGTATATCCTCCGTTTTTATTGAGAATTATTTTCATTTTACGTCTCTGGAGACATTCTTTTTGATTTATCGTCAGTAAGGTTATATCGACTTTGACGGAAATAACGAAAATAACGAAAGAGAATTGTAAAACCAAATTTGGACGTAAAACAATGGGAATCTCTAAAAATTAATTTTAACCACCGAGAACACAGAGAAGAGAACACTGAGAAAATTTTAATTTTTTAAAAATATTCTCTCTGTGAACTCTGTGTTCTCTGTGGTTGATAAAAAAACGAGTTTTTAGAAGTTCCCGATTTTGATTTTTATTGGGAGAGATTTGTTAAGATTCCTAACAAGATTGAACGGCAGAACGAACCGATTACATTGGAATCTTTGGTGATTGATGCTGTGCAATGCGTTGAGGCATGAATTTTTTAGTGGAGGATAACGGACTTGAACCGATGACCTTCTGGCTGCCAGCCAGACGCTCTCCCAACTGAGCTAATCCCCCCTTTATTTTCACTAAGGCTTATAATATTACCGGATACTATAATTTTGTCAATGTCCCTTTGTGAATGTTGTTGTCCTATTTTACTGAAACGCGCCGTCTGAGTGATTTTGTCTATTGGTGATAAGTTTATTGAGCGATTTCGGAAGTATTTTGTAGGACTTGTGGTCGTGGTGGTGCCATACGTTGTGGTGGTGCGATACGTTGAGGAGTATTTTGCCTGAAAACGGTTTGTGTTACTTGTGAGCGATAGGGAGTGGGTTGAGTAATTAGTTGAGTTGTTTTATTGTTTGAGCTTAGTGGGGTAGTGATTTGTGAAGTATTATTTTCGTATGGGGTGTTGCAATTGCTGCAATTATTTGATTGTGGGTAATAATAATTGGAGTTATCGCAGGGGTTTGTGGGATATTGTGCCTCGCAGTTATCACCGTAATAGACTTCATTGCTGCAACAGGGGAATTGAGTCTCGTAATTTCCGCAGGCGTTGCAGAGCAGGTTCCCGACAAGTACGAAGGGCGAGGCGGCTAAACAGAACGCCCCTTCACCAAGTACGAAAACACTATTGAGCAAATTTGAGAGGCAGTTTGAGCAATTATTGAGGGGATAGTTTGGGTAGAATTGTGATTGTGGGTTGTAACAAGTTACCGCATCATTGCAGACATCTTGACAATCAGTGGGTAATACTTGTTGTTGATAGTAGTAGTCGGGATTTTTTTTTCGTGGTGCGTAGTAACCTGGGTAGCAGGTACAACCTGTTACGAACACGGACAATACCAGGAGAACACCAATAATATTTAGGAGTTTCATTGGATTTTTCCTTATGGGCACGAAGGTGTCGAGCCTTATTTGGGGTGGATGAATTGAAGTATTTTACTGAGAGATATATCGGCTTATCTAATCCGAATATTCAGAAAAAGCGGAATAATCGGTAAATATTTTCTATTGTTTAGAGTTCGTGAGTTATTTAATCGAGCCGATGTTAATTTTTTTTGGGGTAGGCGATTATACAATAGGTATTATTTTTGAGTTGATAGTTAATAATGTTCACAAGCAGAGTAATAC
>JAITBS010000352.1 GCA_031283515.1 Planctomycetaceae bacterium | reverse complement strand
ACTTGTATTGAACAGGCTATAAGTATTCAGTATGTAAATTATTTGGGAACTTCTAAAAAACTCATGTAAAATTTATTTTTATTAGGATCGCGGTCGTCTCGACCGCCTATTTAGGCGTTGGTCATGCAGGCGGGACGCCTGCGTTCCTTCTAAAATTAGTTTTTAGAAGTTCCCATTTGTAATATATCAGTGGAATTATTATTTTGTGATTACTTTCCTGATATTTTCCTACGCCCTGAAAGGGCAGGATATTAGTGAATAGTTATGAGTGAATAGTGAATAGTGTCGCAAGCGTCCTAATTTACCAAAACGGTAGTACTCCGCTTGCGCAACTATTCACTATTCACTATCAACTATTAACTAACCTGCGCCATTTTCATATGGAAATGCGCCATTTTCACCTGAAAATGCGCCATTTTCACCTGAGAATGCGCCATTTTCACCTGAAAATGCGCCATTTTCAGTTGGAAATACGCCTAATCCGCTTGCGAACCTTATTTTCACCTAATTTTTCCTAACAAAACAACCTCAGTAGCAAATGTGATCATAAAACAACAACCTCATTACCTCATTACTTCATTAAATGAGTAAGAAAACGAATAAACAATGAGGTAATGAGGTTGACGTGTTGAGCGGCTTATTGGCTACTGAGGTTGTTTTGTTCGGAAAATTAGGTGAAAATGAGGTCGGTGTTAGTGAATAGTTATGAGTGAATAGTGAATAGTGTCGCAAACGTCCTAATTTACCAAAACGGTAGTACTCCGCTTGCGCAACTATTCACTATTCACTATCAACTATAAACTATAAACTAGTCCCGCTTGATTGAAATGGGGGAAAAGATAGAATAACACTTTCCACATTTGTAATGTCAAAAAATGGAATCGGTGATTTTGAGTGCAAAAACAGGATGGCATCGGAATAAATAACAGAAAAATATTTATTTTCATAGTGTTCTTTTGTTTTTTCGTCAATTAATCTCCCAGACCCGTTTTTCCGACAAAGTGTGGTTCAGAGATCGGTCAACAGGAACAAGGTAATTTTTTTCGTGTTGAAATTTTTTAACATTTTATTTTTTTGGAAAATCTAAAAGGAGAAAACTAATATGACATCAAAGGAAGAAATATTCGAAGGCGTAAAAAATGCATTGGTAGAGGCTTTGGCAGTGGACGACGACGAAGTATCTCCAAAATCAACATTGGTCGGCGATCTTGGCGCCGAATCCATCGATCTTTTGGACATAGTTTTTCGTTTGGAAAAAGCATTCGAAATTAAAATCGAACGCGGAGAACTTGTTCCAGATGATATTGTCAATGACACTCAGGAAAAATACGTTAAAGATGGTAAACTCACCGAGTTAGGTCTCGCTGAAATTAAAAAACGTATCCCCTTTGCGGATCTTTCTTCCTTTGAAACAAACCCAATGGTTCAGAATTTAACCACCATTTTGACTGTTCAGGATATGTGTTATATTGTTGAACAAAAACTCAATACTCGGTAACTATTGAATATTCGGAATATTTCCCGCTTGCAGGAACTTCTAAAAATCAGGCAAGTGTTGAAAAGGAACAACACCCTATTATTAGAATAAACCCAGAATTTCAATAATTTTTTAGAAGTTCCCAAACTCATAATAAAAGTCTTCAACTGTCCATTTGTCAATTGTCAATTTCCCATGCACTGGTACTGGATTGACCGTATTACCGTATTCGAAAGTCAGAAACGAGCCGAAGCCGTTAAAGCGGTAACGCTCGCCGAAGACCATTTGCATGATCATTTCAAATTTGCCCCTTTGATGCCCGGTTCGCTTATTATTGAAGGTATTGCGCAAACAGCAGGGTTACTTCTTTACGAAGCCAAAGGTTATACCGCAAAAGTAGTTCTTGCTAAAATTCCGAAATTTACTTTTCACAAGGTTAATGTTGTTCCCGGTGAACTTTTAACTTACAAAGTTCAGCTTGAAACATTCCGAGAAGCCGGCGGAGTAGCGTCTGTTCAAGCCTATCGGAATGAAGAACTGCTTGCGGAAGGGGAATTAATGTTTGCTCATCTTGGGCAAGCGTTTTCCGATCAATCGCTTTTTGCTGATGGTGATATGCTTGATATGATGCGTCTTTTTCGCGTCTTCGAAGTGGGCGTTGCCGCAGACGGAACAAAATTATTAGACCCGGATTGTGCAAAACGTACAGAATCTTCGTAATTGACGAAAATGCCGCCAACAAATAGTATATTCATTGTACTCTAAAATTCGGCTTTATAAGATCAAAATTATTGTGTCCGGTATTTAAAATCATGGTAATTTCGTTCAGCCCGCTAAAATCAGTTTATCCCGTCAAAAAACGAAAACCAATGTGTCAAGCGTAATGAGTATAACGTATTTTATTTTGTACGTACCATCCGAATTCGTTCTAATACTTTTTCAACAATCGGTTTGGGTAAAAAAGTCGCAAAAGTTGTTTCGTCGGCAATCGGTGCAATTTCTTTAATAAGCGAACTGGAAACATGCGCCAGTTCACCGTCCGCAATCATAAATAGAGTTTCAATATCTGGAGCCAAACGGCGGTTTGCCATCATCATGGTCAGTTCTGCGGGAATATCTGTAATTGGACGCACTCCTCGAATCATGATCTTCGCTCCTGATTGTTGTACGAATTTAACCGTCAACCCCTGATAAGTAATCACTTTAATATTGTTCAGATGCGGTGTTGAAAGACGAATCAATTCAACACGCTCCTCTGCCGAAAAAAGCGGTTGCTTTTCCAAATTGACACCAACACCAATAACCAAATATTCGAAAAGCCGGCTTGCCCGTTGAACAATATCAAGATGTCCCAACGTAAACGGATCAAATGACCCAGGATAAACTGCCCAAAATTTCATTGATTGTAGAATCCTATTACAAAAAAATTAAATAATACTTTGTACACTAACTAATAAAATAAATCCGGTAAAATACTTTCACAAATATCAATATTGGTAGCGTAAATATTTATCGATTCGTGTTTTTGCGTTCCAAACAGTCGATAACCAATTTCATATCCGGCGGAATAGGAGCAACAATTTCGAGTTCCTTTCCGGTTCCTGGGTGGACGAATATTAATTTGTGAGCATGTAATGCCTGACGGCTGAGAAGTACAGTTCCGGCTGGCGAGTCGTCGGCAATGGAAACAGGTAATGTTCCAAAAATTTCTTCTTGAGTGATTATTTTCCGACCGCCATACATCCTGTCACACAAAATCGGATAACCGGTAAATGCCAAATGAACCCGAATTTGATGTGTACGTCCGGTTTGGGGCAGACAACGAATCGCCGCCATTTTTCCATACCGTTTGATAACTTCATAAAAAGTTTGTGCTTCTTTGGCATTGGGAGTGTTTGATGTTGTAACACACATTTTTTCTTTAACCTTCGGATGCAGACCAATAGGAGCATCGATCATATCTCGGTCAAGATGCGGGCAACCAAAAACAATTGCAAAATACTCTTTATGAATCAGACGCTGCTCGAACAGAGTTGCCAGTTTACTGTGAATCGTATCGTTTTTCGCAACAAGAATCACTCCGGTTGTATCCCTGTCCAAACGATGCACAACACCAGGGCGTATCGGACCTCGCACCGTACTCAGTTTATCACCAAAATGATACGCTAATGCCGCAACAAGTGTTCCCGACCAATGACCGCGTGACGGATGAACAACCATATTAGCCGGTTTATTGACGATAACCAAATCATCGTCTTCGTACAAAATATCAAGAGGAATTGGTTCCGGTTTGGGGGTTTCACGAGGAATTTCCGGTAACGTAAATCGAACAATTTGTTCCGGTTTGAGCCGGTATGAAGGTTTACCGGCAGTTGGTTTTTCACTTTCCGGATCAATACAAACACCACCATTCTGAATCGCCGTCCGAATTAAGGTTCGGCTGTAATTAGAAAAATGGTAAGCAAGAAAAAGATCAAGCCGCCAACCAGATTCTGAAACATCAACTGTTCGAATATGAACTTCACCCGAATTAGTATCACCAATTACCGGAGTAATCCATTCCTCCGGCTCAATCAGCTCTTCGGAAAAAATTGCGTGTTGATTTTTCATGCGCTTGGGTTACGAATTACCCGGAAGTACACTTGGGGTATTCATAATAGTTATGTTTTGTAACACATTCAATGTGTCAATAATTTCCGTTAAATGATTGCCAAAGTCTATCTAAAATTCTTTTGCTTTGAAATTCTTAGGATTTTCGATTTTCATGGTGTCGCCGCTTTGCGTGATTACAAAAAAACCTTCTTGC
>JAITBS010000331.1 GCA_031283515.1 Planctomycetaceae bacterium | reverse complement strand
TATAAAGAGCCACATTACTTCGAACATCAGTACCTTCTCGTTCTTGAGGAGTCAGACATTCACTAACAGCAACTGTATTACTGGAACCATCCGTACAATCGGCAAATGATTTTTTGCCTTCAACTTCGTTAGTTCCGTAATAAAACATTCCCCGCGTTACAACATAATGATTAGCTGTTGGAGTTACCACGTTGTGTTGTGCCCAACAACCGTCTCCCATCGAATAAACATAATTATTCGGAATCCAACCCGGACTTAAAATTGCCGTGTTTTCGTTTGAAGGACATAGAACTACCGACAACTGTTTCATATTGTGCATTGTTGGTGTATCCCAAGGAGCGGGTTTAGGTGTTTCGGCAAGAACACCATCATAAGCGGCTTGTAATTCCATAAACGGCATCAGATGGAAAAAAGTTCCGGCAGTTGCCGAAGATGTAAACTTGTTCATCTGATTTCCAAGCGGAGGAAAGTTTTGGTTGATGTCATGATGATTGTGTAAAGCAAGTGTGAGTTGCTTTACTTTGTTCGAACACGACATTCTTCTAGCGGCTTCTCGCGCTGCCTGCACCGCCGGCAACAGAAGCGCAATCAAAACACCAATAATCGCAATAACTACTAAAAGTTCCACAAGTGTAAAACCAAACCCAAAACGATGGGAAATTTGGCGTAATAGGTTAAAAGAGTTGAGTTTAGAGCAAAAAGGCTCTTTGTCATTCACTCTTTGTAATTTGTCACAAAATCCCCCCCCCCCCCCACTTAGTTACCCAATTTAACATGGTCTTTTTCATTGGAATTTGCCTTTCTCCGAGATGAATATCTCGGATTTAAATTAACATTTTAATTACCAGGTTTAACTATTTTAACGCGAATTTTTTTCCCAAGATCAAAAGATTCCGAAAGTTTTTTCCCCGAAAGAACATCGATTTCAAGAGGCGTCATTTTCGGGTCGGAATAAATCTGATCAATCAGATCGTACATTACAATCTCTTGTGATTCATACATATTTTGAGGTTTAGGTCCGACTTCTTCCCGCTCAACTTTGGACACAGTTACTTTGTACTTTCCGGCAGGAACTCCGGTAAATTTACCATGCGTTTTAAAAATTACCGTTCCTGTCGTATCAGTGGAACCGCCAACTGCCCAAGGACTTTCGTCTTGCGGAACCAAATGAACGGATGCTTCGCTACAAGGAAGTCCGTCTTGAGTAAACTGAAGCGATACCGGTTGAAGTTTCGGTAATCCATCCGGTCGCTCTTCACTGCAGCCGAATAATCCTAAACCAATCAAAATATAAGGAAATAATCTGTTAAATCGTTTCTGAATCGGTTTCATTGTTCAATTCCCATAACTGAAATAACAAGTAACGCAAAACATGCAACAGATTATACATAAAAATAAAAATTGTGTATAGTATTATTTCGACATTTTTTTGTACTTTTCCGACATTTTATCAGTAAGAGATTTTTCTTGGTTTAAATCGTCGGAAGGACGATTGAGTGCGTATTTTTTGCGGAATTGGAGAGGAGACATTGTTGTCATCTTTTTAAATTGTCTTGTAAAATAACTATTGTCGTAAAAACCACAGTCCATCGCAATTTGTGTTATCGAATCCTCGCTTTCAACTAAAAAACGAATCGCCTTGTCAATCCGAACCTTGAGAATAAAATCACTCGGAGATAAACAAAAAAGTTCACGAAACCGACGCTCAAATTGACGTTGGGAAAGAAAAACCAATGAAGCAAGAGTATCAAGCGGAATTTTTTCATGATAATGCTCGAAAATATAATCCGTCACGTTTTTCATTTCATTTAACGGATTCGCAGTTTCATATTCTTGTGACAAATTCCGCATGAGACCGGCAGTTGCCACCACATTTCCCTCTGCATCCAGCAATGGAATTTTACTGGAGATAAACCATTTTTGCTCATTATTCTGACCGGGAACAAACCAAGGTTGATTGAAAATCGGACGGCGTGTTGTGATCACATCGTTATCTTCACGTTGATACAGAAAAACCAGATTCGGATCAAAATAATCAGCGTCCGTCTTATCAAGAAAACCCATTTCCTCTTTTTCACCCAAATGTTGTCTGAGTGCGGCATTCATCCAGAGAAATTTTTGGTGAACGTCTTTAATGTGAAAAAAAACATTCGGCAAAAAATCAAATAATCGCAGAATATTCACAAACGAGGTCTGAATATCTAAAATTTTCTCAAAAGTATCATCGTATCTCACTGATTGTTTCCTATTGGGGAAAGATTGTAGAACACGTATGTTTGTCCGAAATATTTGAAACGATTTGAAATAATCGGTACAATATCTCAATGAATTTTATCACAACAAATCATGAAACAAGAAAAATGTATCGTATAACAAGAATCGTTCCTTTTTATTCCGGCAAATTGCGTCCGGCAAGAACATCGGTTGCCAGTCGAAGTGCGGAAACGGTAAAGATAATAGGATAAAGTTCTTCGTAATACCAAAGTTTCGCAAAATACAATCCAATCGGCGAAGGTTCCAGCCAATGACCGGATTCAACCGTTTCTATTAACCAAATCAATCCCCGCCGGTACGATTCTGCAAATTCCGGTTCGTTGGCAAAAAATGCCAGCGATTCCAAAATAACCGCCGTCTCTTCAACACTGGAAATAGGAGTGTTTTCGGTTGTCGATCCCGCACTGCCCCAACCTCCGTCGGCATTCTGATTGTTCACAACCCAACGTAACCCCCGAAAAACCGATTCGTGAAACCGGTTCGTAAAACGCATTGCCCGTAAAACTTTGGCTGTACCGTAAAACGGATTCACATCATTACGCAGGTGTTGATTACCAAACCAAAGCGGAAACCATGAACCATCGGAATTTTGTGATTTCAAAAGAAAATCGAACATTTTATTGATTGCCGGTTCCATTATTTTTAATAAATGGGCGGAATGAGCAATATGTGTTGTTATTCTCGTGTCTTTCAAAATTTGTTGCCAGGCGGTGCAAGCACGAATGGCGTGGGCGGTTAAGTCGGTGCTGCTCTGATCAAACGGCAACATACCCCAACCACGACAAAAAGTCGGAATGCCGCCATCCGCATTTTGAATCCCCAAAAGCCAACGAATACCGGAAAATGCCGCACGAAAAATTTTTTGACGTTTAGCGTTACCTTCTAACGTATTGGGAATTGTCGTTAAAAGATGGGCTAATGCAAGCAACGCCCCCGAAGTATCATCCCCGTCAGGAACAGCCCCGCTTAAATTTGTCCAACCCCAACCGCCCGGAAATGCTCCTGTAAACGGATGACGTATTTGATGTTGACAAGAAAGAAGCCAATTAAGAGTTTCCTCACAACTGTCCGGACGAATTGCAGTGACCGCCAACGATGTAAGCCATGTTGATAGGTTACTGTCAATTGCCCAACTTCCGTCTTCCCGAACAGAATTGATGAGAAAACGAAGCCCCGAAACAACAATGGGATGATCCAAATATCCGCAAGCCAAAAGACTCATAACCACAAATGCGGTTAGCGGTGCCGCTTCAAGGTAACCGCCGCTTTCCGGTTGCATTCTCTCGATCAGCCGAAGTGTGGGAATAATCGCACGACGACGAAAAAATGAAAGAACCGGCGTATTTTTTTCAGAACCATGATGAAACCGAACCTGACCAATCGCGACCAACGCCGGAATCGCATAACTAACAACCTGCAAGTTCAAAAACCGGAAAAGAAAATGTGGTAATATTGCTCGTTCAAAAGGAAGTTGCGGAACATCTTTCCAAGGAACCAAACCGGCAAGAGCAGCATTGGTTAATATCGGTACGGAAAAAGTCTGATCCTTTCCGTAACGGCGCCGGACAGCATCAACTCCTCCGGCGTGCCGAAGATAACGATCCGCTCGACTCAAAACATCCATACTCCAACCAATCAACATCGTATTGTGTTCTACCGGAGATATTTTGTTCGGAAGATCAAGCGAATCCTGATCTTCAAAATTGACATCGGAAAGAATAAACGCCGATTTAACAAGAAGAGTTGTTGAGACATTGGACTTACTTTTCACCGTATCACCCCAACCGCCGTCAGGATTTTGATGAGCAACCAGCCAATCAATACCTTGACGAATCAAAACATCAAAATATTTTGATTCATTAGGAGTAATCATGAGTTGGGTATTTTTAGGATGGGAACGTTTAAGATACCATCGCCCTTGATGATGCCCGATTCGGTGAGAGTTACGAAAAATAGAGATCGCACTGACCGCTGACGCGGTGGACAACGCCGACGCAGAAAGGCAACCCAACCAACAACCTTCCGGTGTACGGCGATTCCAAAGTTCACGTTTTGCCGTTTCCAATGCCGTTTGAACCCGTTCGGGAATAATCGTCGATTCGAAAGAACCTGTCATGAAAAATAGTAAATGTCAAAGAAAAAGAAAAGAATTTATTAAGTGTTGTATTTTAACTTATTGCAGATCGATTGACAAGTTACAGTCTATTTTATTTTCACCGCAAAGAAATTAGAAGATATAAAAATGCAACGTTCCAGTGTTTTTCACTGTTTCATCGTCTTCTTTCGCAAACACAATCAATCTTTGTAATAGAGTAACATATTGATATTTGAAATTCCTGTACCAATTCAATCAATGAATCATACTCTTTACTTGTTGAACGAACAGATCGTCTTGAATATACTTCTTGCAGTCACTTGATTGATATTTTATTATGTTACAATTTATTTAAGAGGTAGGTAACGTTTCGCCGAAACGTTTTAAACAATACGGCGTACTCGCCGACTTGCCCCTGTTGACGGACGGAAATGAAAGACTCACTGCGTACAACACAATAACAAAACCAACCGTTGCGACCGTGGGTTTATTGTTTAAAACCCTTCGGCGAAAGGTCGCCTACCTGTTAGTTGCCAACCTGTTAATTGCCAACGGTAAACAAATTCAAAAAAATTTCATTGATATATTACAAATAAAAAAATGTGTAGATACTTTTGCCCCGGCAGGGGTGGCATTTTCATAACCGTAGGTCAAGCGAGTAGTTGATAGTTGATAGTTGATAGTGGAGAGTGTATAGTGTCGCACGCGGATTCAAAACATTTTGGTCGTAATTCGTTTGCGGCACTATCAATGATTCACTATTTACTATAAACTATTCACTATAAACTATTCACTAAATATTACCCAACATTCAACACTTTCCTTCCCGATGCGTCTTTCTTATGGTATTGCGATTACATTAGGTTCAATGACCTGTCTTTCCTCGTTCATGTTGGGACTCGGTCAAAATGAATCCATTTTGCCTATCTTCATGTTTATCACCGCCGTCATCAGTTTTTATCTGACAGATTATCGGCGTATCATTCGGCTCGGTGACTGGACCGTCAATGTGTTAGTGCTGATTATTGTGTTTTGCACCTTCGGCGAAATAATTCATAACTGGGGCGAAGACCTCGCCTTTTCTATCGCCCGTGTTCTCGTGTTCGTCGAAATGGTTCTCCTCTTTCGAGAAAAAGAAACCAGATTCTGTTGGCAAATTTTACTTATCTCACTCCTTCAGGTCGTTGTCGCTACCGTCATGCAACAAAGTATCCTTTTTGTATTCTTATTGATTGTGTACGTTTTTATCGGACTCTGCGCCTTCGTGATGATTTTTCTCCAAAAAGAAAATCGCTATTTTCGTTCTCATTCGTTTGTCGAAACGTTTTTTGATTCGTTACGCGCCGAAATCGCAGAACGTCAGGATCACGGTAAATTAGCACGCATTGCTCTTGTTACGTTAATTACAGGTCCGTTGTCCTTTGTCTTTTCTTTTTCCAACACACACTCCACTCCAATTCCCGCCGGTTCCAAAGACGGTGAAGATCGGAAATTATCCTCGCATGAAGTTTTGCGTTCCCTCTTCGCCGTCTTTCCGCCGGAACAAGACTCCAACCGAAGCGGCATTTGGGAAACAATCACAGAACCCGTTACCAAACAGGAAAATACCAACCTTGCCCCAGAAATAACTCCCGCCAAAGAATTAGTTCTTGTACCGGAATCGGCTTCACGCTCCGCACGGCAGAAACAAAATGACAACCGCCGCTTTCCACTTCTTGCCGAACGACCAGGTTTTTCCGGCGGCACAATGAATTTCAATGTCCTAGAAAACGGAAGAGGCGAACTATTAGGACACCTCATTCGGGGAACATTGTTTGCGTTACTTTTTGCAGTGGTCATTTTTTGTTTAACTCCGCGTATTGGCAGAATGGATTTGTGGGGTTTCACCATCAAATTCGGTCACGATCAATGGATAAAACCTTTTCGTCAACCAGTTGGAACCGTTGGATTTAGTGAAGAAATCCGGCTCGGTTCACTCGGTACGGTTTTGCCCTATCATCGTGAAGTTATGTCCGTCCAATTTATGAAACTCCCCGATCTTCGTATTCCTTCAACACATGATTCGGATGCGGAAGTTCCTTACGATGAAATTCTCGGCGCAACACTTTATTTTCGCGGTATTGCGTTGGACTCTTACGCCGACGGAGCATGGAAACCGCGTAAAACGTTAACGCCCTTTTTGAATCAGTTGTTAGAAAATAACACCGATTCTCAAACAATCCGTCTTGCCTCTTTTGCCCGATTCTCAGGAAGACCCGTTCGTGCCGGTGAAGGTGAAAAACTATTTTTCGAAGACGCTTGCGATTTACTGAGTTTGCATCTTGTTATTCAACCACTGGATACAACTGTTTTTTTCGCACCTTGGCCCTTCTTCTGTCGTAGCGAATCGGGTATTCCGCCGCTTCGATCATTCGGAGATCGTGTCGAAGAAAGACGGGTTCATCGTGAAGCTGTTGCAATAACCGTTTATTCAACCGGATTCAAACACGGTACGCAACTGTCCATCATTCCGTGTCAGGAACAAATTGATCGTGATGACCTTCTCCAAATCCCCGAACAAGGATTGGATACCTTAAAAGCACTGGCACAAAAATGGGATACAGAATCACGATTTCCCAAAGAGAATTTTATTGCTCGGGCGTTGTACATGGAACGGCAATTTTTGGAATCCGATTATTTTAAGTACAAATTAGGCGGAACAATTCGTGATTACAATCTCGATCCTCTTGAAGATTTTATCGAAAAAAATCCATCAGGACATTGTGAATATTTCGCCGGCGCCTTAGCGTTAATGCTTCGAAGTGTTGGAATTGGTTCGCGAGTGATTGTCGGTTTCAAAACACATGTGGTTTCGCCAGGGGTGCAAGTTGTTCGTCAATCAGATGCTCATGCCTGGGTGGATGTGCACTTACCGCCGGAAACTATTTCAGAACGCGCTGCCGGCTCTTACGCCAATTGGTGGGCTTATGGCGGTTGGATGCGGCTTGACCCTTCGCCGGCTGCCGGAACAACAACGATAATGAAAACCGTTTCGTTTAGTCTGACCGATCTCAATGAATGGATTCAAACAATGTGGGGCGAATTTGTACTCAATATGAATTCCTCAAAACAAACACAATGGATTTATCAACCCATTCGATTTGCGTTTCATTTTATTGCTTATCGTGTTTTTAATTTTGTTTTTTGGAAAAACTTTATTATAGAAACAGTTCAAACTTATAAAACCTTATTTTTTTCAGGAGTTCAATGGCGTTGGCGTGATTGGGGAAATATTTTAGTTTTTGTTGTGTTTTTTGCTTTTCTATTTTTTCTATTGTTGAGATGTTGCCAATGGTTATTGTCGCGTTTATTCCGTGTTTCGGAAAAAGAATGGAGACGTAAGGCAACAATTGATTTTTATATTCGAATGGAACGGCTGCTTATCCGTGTCGGACGCGAACGGCGGCCAGAAGAAACTCCCCTCGAATTTATTCGCCACTCCGGTTTCATTACCGAAACACGACCTGTCGTGAATGCTTATTATCGAGTACGATTCGGCGCCGCAGAACTAACGGACGAAGAACTCCACGAAGTGCGCGAACAACTTGATCTGCTCGAAAAAAAAATCACAGAACATGAACCAGCATAAAGTAAATGTAATATATCAGTAGAATTTTTTGTTTTTTTCGTAATCTATCAGTGGAATTTTTGTTTTTCGATTTTCACCCCGACAGGGGTGTGATTTTCATAACCGCAGGTCCTCGACCTGCGGAGGGACACCATCAACAAACCTCTGTCTGAAAGACAGAATTTTAATCATCGAAGGTGTGATTCTGATCGTTTAGTTTCGTCTTTCAGACGACGTTGAGGAGAGATGTTTACCGTAGGTCGCGCTTCGCTTGACCTACG
>JAITBS010000190.1 GCA_031283515.1 Planctomycetaceae bacterium | reverse complement strand
TTTTATTTTTTACCACAGAGACCACCGAGATCACAGAGAATTTTTTGTGAATTTTCAAATGGAACTTAAAAGCGTTCTTATTAAGGTATTCATGTTGAAGGTGAAAAACACTAAAATATTAAAACAATATTCCATGAATTCTGTGCTTTCTGTGGTTAATAAAAATAAATTGTTACTGTTAATTTTCGATATTCAATAGTATCAAGGGACGTTCATGAAATGGTACGGGAACATTCCGTTTCATTTTTTTTGTGATATTCTTTCGGCGAGGAATTGGGCGTCGTGTTGGAATTGGAGTAGCAATTGGTCGTATTTTTCGGCGTTTTGTTTTTTTGGAATTTTACAGTCTTCAACATTGAGGATGTTATCGATTTTGGAAAAATCGTTCCATAAACCGGCACCAACCGCAGCAAGTGCGGCAGCACCCAATGTGGCGGCATCTTGACCGATATTTATTTTTTCAATATTAATTCGTAACACGTCGGCATAAATTTGCCGCCAAAAATCGTTTTTCGTTCCGCCGCCGACAATATTCATTTTGTTTTGGACTTCCGTTAATTTACGAAACGCATCCAGAACAACACGAAGATTCAATACAATACCTTCCATAACCGCTCGAATTAAATCCGCTCTTGTATGACTTAAATCAAAACCAAGAAACGCCCCGCGAATATTCGTACCGTCAAGCGGTGTACCGCCGCCAAGTGACGGATTAAACAAAATTCCGTTTGCTCCAAGCGGTGATTGTTTCGCTTCATCAATCATCAATTCGTAAATATCCGTTCGATTATGTTCCGATTGGTTTTTCAGATCATGACAAAGTTGATCACGTACCCAACGGAATGTCGTACCGCTTGAAAAAATCGATAATGCGGAAACGAATTGTTCCGGAACAACATGAGTAAAAACGTACGGTTTTGAATGAAGATTGAGTAACGGTTTTGAGTCCGCGACTGCAATCCATGACGACGAACCGAGCGATGCGTAAAGTCTTCCTGTTTGAAAAGCACCGGCACCAAGAGCCATACACGAATTATCAACTCCTCCGGCGGCAACTAACGTTTTGGGAGTAAGACCGAGTTCTGATGCGGCGTCGGGTTTTAATGTACCGAGAATTTTTGTTGAGGGAACGATTGGAGGAAACAAGGTTAACGGTAAACCGGAAAGTCGAATCAATTCTTCATCGTAATTCCAATCAGTTAATCGGTAAGCCCCAAGACCGGACGCATAACTGTAATCAGTTGCAATAACTCCGGTCAAACGGTAATTGATATAATCTTTTGTTCCGATAATTTTATCAATTTTAGCGAAGAGTTCGGGTTCATTATTTTTGTACCATAAAATTTTGAACAACGTATAATGTGCAGCCGGAAAACCATTACCTGTTCGGAAATACCATTCGTTTTGATCGAATAATCGTTCAAAAAATTCTGCTGCTTCGGTGTCGGCGCGGCGGTCTGACCAAATGGGTGTTGTTTCGCGCAACAAGCAGCCGGTAACATCCAATGGTACACAACCAAGACTATGACCGGAAATCGCAAGACATAAAATTTGTTCTGAAGTGATACCGTGTTTTTTGGCTTCAGCCACAAGACGATTGGTACTGCGAACAACAGCGTTCCACCAATCAATCGGACGTTGCTCGTGCCGACCCACTGCGGGATAAAACGTTTCATAAGGTTCAAACACCGACGTAATCCCAACACCGTCAGCATCAAACAAGGACGCCTTATTTCCGCCTGTTCCGAGATCATAAGAAATAATCATTTTTATTCAACAAAAACGAACGTGAATATTGATGTACTTAAATTGTCTCCGTTAAAATCTCCGATGCTTTTTTGTAACCGATACCAAAACGTTCGGCACCGGCGTTGTGAAGTTCGAGTAGGATCTTCAAATTACTAACTCCTCCGGCGGCTTTAACTCGAGCGGCGTTTCCAATGGTTTGCTTTATCAACTGAACCTGTTCAACAGTTGTTCCGCCCGAAACCCAACCGGTTCCTGTTTTAACCCAATCGGCTCCCGCCCGAACAACAAGTTCGGAAGCCCTTTTGATTTGATCGGTGGAAAGATAATTACATTCAAGAATCACTTTCAACGGCAACGAACCAATAACCTGTTTTACGGAACGAATATCGGTTTCAACTTTTGTAAATTGTTCGGAAAGGAATTGACCGATATTCATCACCATATCAATTTCTGTACAGCCGAACCGTGTCAGTTCTTTTGCCTGAAAAATTTTCGTTGCGGTTGTATCGGCACCGCTCGGAAAACCGACAACTCCGCCGGCAGCCGTATCGGTAACACCTTCCAACAAACCAACCAATTCCTGAGTAAATGCAGGCAATGAAAACGCAGCGGCACAATGCCATTGACGAGCGAGTGCCGCCGTATTTTGTACATCATTCCAATTGGAATCGGAGCGAACCGCACTAACATCAATCATCATCGCAAGTTGTTGTGGAGACATCATTGGATTATAATTATTTTTCGTTTTTTAAAAGGACAAACCAACAGAAAGAGATGATCTTAAAATTTCTCCGTTTCGTTATTTTGTCCGTTTCGTAAATCTCAAAAAAAATAAACTTAACACGAACATTATGCAACAAAAAAATCACGGCATCAATTTTCAGTTAAACCGAAAGCGGTTTTGTAAGCGTTGGCGATTTCGGGGTGCAGAGATTTATTGATTCCGTTTTCGTCGAATGGAAGTTCCATTGCGGCGAGGTCGTGTTTGAGTTGGGCGATTTCTTGTTCCGGTGAAATTCGCGGCGGTACTTCGCGGTGAAGCGGAGTGAGCCATGCGTTGAGAGTGTGTCCGCCGTCAACAAGAAGATCAATACCCGTTACATAATTCGATGCTTCCGATGCAAGAAAAATAACGGGACCATAAAGGTCTTCGGGACGTTGCACGTAACCGAGCGGAGTTAATTCTCTGATTCTTGCGCGAACTTCGAGCGGAGTTGAAGCGTGCATCGGCGACAGAATATAACTTGGACTGATACTGTTGACGTTAATATTGTACGTTCCCCATTCGGCGGCAAGCATTCGCGTCATTTCGACAACACCGCCTTTCGACGCATTGTATGAGGCGTTGCAGTTACAAATTCGTGCGGACATGGAGGCGGTATTGATAATTTTACCGCCAACCGGATTTTGTTTCACAAACTGACGTGCTTCCGCTTGAGCGCAAAGATACATTCCGGTCAGATTGACATTGATGACTTTATTCCAGTTTTCGTGCGTAAACTCCAAATCGCCGCCGAGAATACCGATACCGGCATTATTGACACCAATATCGAGATGTCCGAATTTTTTGATAACATCGGCAATCATTGCGTCAACTTGATCTTTTTTAGTAACATCACAACGGACAAAAATAGAATTTTTACCGAATGATTTTATTTCCTTGGTTGTTTTTTGTCCGGTTTTTTCGTCGAGATCAATGACGGCGACATCGGCACCGGCTTTTGCCAACGCCACCGCATAACCACGACCAATTCCAACCGCCGCACCTGTAACAAGTGCTTTTTTACCGGTTAAATCGAATAAATGTTGAGCCATTGAAAACCTCTTTTCCTAATTTTAACGTAACTTTTATCTGAAACCAACCATTTATTGCGGAGGTTCCACTATTATATTATAAGGTTGTGGTGATTTGTCAATTGTTACGGTCAATCCTGACGTTTCCGGACTGGTCAATTTTGTGTGAATTAACGGACGTGATGGTGCGGGAAAAATTTTCTTGGGATTGTCGAGCAGTTCAACAGCCCCTGAAATACTGACTCGATAAGTTCCGGGAGGAATTCCGTCATTTTCACGGGAGGTTCCGGCGGTAAAAGTCCCGTCCGGTCGAATCAGTGCACTGGACATGGTCACACCATTGTCAAAAATAACAACTCCTGTCGTCAAGGGACTTCCATCTTCAAAAGTTACCTTACCGCCGAATTGCACATTGTCATTACCGCAACCGCTGAAACCCGCCAGAAACAATAGTAATACCACAGACTTCACCGGAAAAATATTTTTCGTACATCTAAAAAAATTGGTCATGAAAAAATCTCCTTTAATTTTTGATGATAACTCTTTACATAAAATTTATAAGGCAATATAGTGCCGGATATTATGGTAACGAAACAGGATTGGCATCTTGTACATCGGCTAAATTGCGCATCAGTGTTGCTGAAGTTGTAACACTAACACCCCGAACAGAACCGTCACCGATCAGAAAATTACATATCGACGAATGAGCAGAACCAAAATAGGAAACACCGTTATCTTGTGTTGTTGTGATATCATCACGGCTTCTGGCAATGTGACGTAAACCACTTCCGGTATCATCAAATGTTCGTGTTGTAAAAACAACACCACTTCCACCATCCCAAGCAGTTAGATAGGTATTGTCCCCAACATTATTGTTTTCCCCTTTTCCTGCGGGATAATCGACACCAGTACGAACCGGAAAATGTTTTTCGCCGAATAGAATTTGATTTGTTGAACCGTCTTGCCAATAAGCCATTGTATCACGTGGTTGCCATGATGTGAAAGAACCATACGAAGGAGTTGTGGTGTAATTTTCAACAATGGAAATTCGAAACGGACTACGCAAATTAGCGGCATCGCTGATTCCTGTCGCACTTGGTGCTGTTCCTGCATATTGCCACCAATTCGCGGAACCGTCGCCACGACAACCAACAAAAGCGTAATCCGTCTGTGGACCAGCATATTGATTACTTTCATCATAAGCGCAATAACCAGATCGAACTGAGGGACAATGAAATGTTTTGATTGAACCGATTCCCTTGCGTTCTTCATCAGTCAAACAGGGAGTACCGCTATACGATGCTTTCCAAAGACCAGTTCCGGTGATGGTTTTTTTATCAGTTTTATCACCATCGGCATTGGTCGAATTGACGATGAGGTCAAATGCTGTTACCTGTTCGATGTAGGGATAGAGTAACGGAAAGATGCTCATACGGTAATAACTGATAACTGATGGTGGTAAAACGGTTCTGGTGTCATGGAAATTATGGACGCCAAGTCCGATTTGTTTCAGGTTGTTGGTACATTGCATTCTCCGTGCTGCTTCCCTTGCTGCCTGAACAGCCGGCAACAGAAGAGCGATTAGCACGCCGATAATCGCAATCACCACAAGAAGTTCGACTAATGTAAAGCCGAATGGTGAAGAACGAAGAAGTCGTAAAGAATTTACAGAAAAGAGTTTAGAACGTGAACTCGCTCTGCAATCCGTTCTCCACTTTCCACTACATAGTGCCCCCCCCCCCCTGATTTTCCTGTCTTGCCCATTTTAACAACGGGATTTTTGCTAAAAAAGTCCCCAAAAACACAACGAAGCATTTCATGAAATTTTCCATTGTCAGACTCCTTAGAGTATGCGCTTTGGGTCAAAAAGTGTGCGCTTTGCTGTTTTTTGCAGCATTTCATTGGGCTACTCTCCGGTAAAAATCCGAAAATTCGGAATATTCGGTCGGTCTAATTCGCCGACAACTTTT
>JAITBS010000187.1 GCA_031283515.1 Planctomycetaceae bacterium | reverse complement strand
ACTAGAAAACATTCCTAGAACACTAGAAAACATTCCTAGAACACTAGAAAACATTCCTAGAACACTAGAAAACATTCCTAGAACACTAGAAAACATTCCTAGAACACTAGAAAACATTTCCAGAACACTAGAAAACATTTCCAGAACACTAGGAGACATTTCCAGAACACTAGAAAACATTTCCAGAACACTAGGAGACATTTCCAGAACACTAGAAAACATTCCTAGAACACTAGAAAACATTTCCAGAACACTAGAAAATATTCCTAGAACACGCCAGGACGTAAAAGAATTTCGTTAAAATTTTCGATGCTCGTTGCAAACAAAATTTTTTTACACCCACTTTAACATTTTACCAATTTAGAATTATGGCAGGCTACTACATACCAGCTAAAGACAACGATTTTTTGGTTTGGACAAATAATTTTATGAGTTATATGGCTGTGCATCACACGTCTTTTAATTTTCCACCGAATGATTTTCAGGACTTGGTAAATATGAAATACGATTTTGCCGCCAAATTCGCAACTGCCGAATCACCGGAAACCCGCACAAAAGCCGCTGTCAAAGCAAAAAATGATTCGCGAAAAGTGTTCGAACACACAATTAAACAGAAAGTCAAAGAATTTTTGACCTATAATCATCTTGTTACCAACGAAGACCGCGATAACATGGGCTTGCCAATTCACAAAACAACACGTACCCCAACACCAGCCGCAATAACTTTTCCAGATTTCGATATCGACAGCAGAACAATCAGACGTTTGACTGTTCACTTTTACGATCAAGGTAGAAGAAACTCGAAAGCAAAACCAGACGGGCAACACGGCGCTGAAATCAGATGGGCAATTTTAGAAACCCCACCCCAAAAAATAGAAGATATGCTAAACTCCTCCTTCAGCACCCGAACCCCGTTCACCTTAGAATTCGACGAAAACAAACGAGGAAAAATAGTCTATTTCTGCCTGTGCTGGGAAAATACAAGAGGTGAAAAAGGTCCATGGAGCGAAATAATCAGCGCAATTATTCCATAGAGTCCTTGAGCAGACACTCACGGTTGCTTAAATTCAGATTTGAACCGCTAAACACAATGCAGAAACTCAACGCTTTGCGCCGCTATCGGTGATCTTTGGATCGAACAATGAGACGCAAAACATTGCGTCTCTACAATTGTTAGTTTGTAACTATTCACGTTTTGTAATATATCAGGGAACATCTAAAAAACTCATGTAAAATTTATTTTTATTAGGATCGCGGTCGTCTCGACCGCCTATTTAAGCGTTTGTCATGCAGGCGGGACGCCCGCGTTCCTACTAAAATTTATTTTTAGAAGTTCCCATCAGTGGAATTTTTTTTGCGGCGGGTTTTAGAAGTTGTTATTGGGGCGGCGTTTCCTGTTTTTGAAGTTCTTTCCGAAACCGCTCCAGAGATTGCCGGAAAACAACGGATTCAGGAGCCAACCGCAGCACATTTTCTTGTGTTTCAACAGCTTTATCGTATTTTTTGCCGAGAAAATAAACATGGGCTAATGTGTCCAGCCAACTACAATCTTCCGGTTCAATTTTGAGTGCGGCTTCGACCAACGCCAAAGCAGAAACATAATCACCGGCTGTTCCGGCAAGAAGCCATGCGGCTTCGTTACAAACTTTGGCAACAAACCAAGGACGCCGTTCCGGTTCAACCGCCTGATGAAGACTTCGTTCTGTTTGCAATAAGGCTTTGTCAATCTTTGATTTAAGTTCTTCTCGAAATACCGGATCAGAACCGGAAAGCTGATAACCAAGTATCAAAAGATCTATTTCAAGAAAATCATATTCCAAACCTTGCCGAACAAACTCGGTCGCTTTTGCCCAATCCTCGTTCTCCACAGCAGCCTGAGCAAGACAAAGTAATCGTTCCGCACAGTATCGAACCGAAATTCGCCGCGCATTGTTAAACATCTTCAAATACTCATCACTGTTGATCAACTCAAGAGCTTTGTCGTAATAACGTACTGCTTCAGAATAATCACACAAAAGTATCAATGTTTTCGCAACATGAGAGTTGGCGTCAATTTTTAACAAAAGATTATTACTTTCTTCGCTGACCAGTTGGAGATGCCGCAATGCCCAGTTGAGACAAAACCGTTCTTTCAAAATACGCCCAACCGCAAAGTGATCATAAAACGGTTGTTTTACATCTTCTTCGTTAATGGAATTTAACGGGTGTTCATTACCCAGCACTTCGGTGCGAACCGCCAACGCCGCATGAACACTCCGGTCACGCTCCGCCGTTAAACCGGCAAGGTTTTGAATCTCCGCCAATGCGTAAAACAGAAGAATGTCATTCATGTTACCGGATTGAAAAGCGCTGTTTTCCGGTTTGGATTGAAATTCCGCAATTCGGTCTGTTAGTTGAAGAACACGTTGCCGAACAGAATGATCAACATTCAGCGGAACAGGGTAATTAACAGATTGTTTAGTTTGTTTGGCGTCGAGTTGAGATTTTGTTTCGGCAACCTCTTTCAGATCGTCAAGTTCGCAACGAAGTCCGGCAAACTCCGCAACCAATTGCAATAAATAATCGTCACCGTAATCGGAAAGCGTATCACGAATCGTATGAAACCATTTTCGTTGTTTGGACGGAATCGACGGCGGTAATGCCATAAGACATTTCGCAGCCTCAGCACGAAGTGAATATTCCGTATCAAACCGAACAACACGACAAAGTGTCGGAAGTCCTTCACCATTGGGAGCATCATAAAATGGTCGGGCAAGACTCCATAAAATACCCGCCTTTTCCATAATATCCGTACTAAATGCATATTGAGTTATCCAAAAATAAAGCGATTTATCTTCCAACGCCAGAAAAAGATTTTCAATCTGAGCAAGAAGACGTTCTGCGCGATGAGCAATTTCAATATCTTTATCATTTTTGGCACGTTGGAGTTCGGTGAACGCCCCAACTCCAATTCGAAGCAATTGTAATTCCGCACGTTGACGAACAATATAACTGTCGTCGCCAAGTTTTTGAATCAATTGCCGAACCTCATCATTCGGTAATACATTATTTGCCGACGAATCATTTGGATTTATTATTACTGTTTCGCCGCTGAAGGTGCAGGGTGTCAGTAACAGAATCAGAATACTAAACCATAAAAAGCGGAACATAATTTACCTTTCACAATTTTGAACGAAATAGGAAAAAATTTTTCGGCTGTTTGAATCGGTTTGCCATGAAAATTCGGGATGCCATTGGACGGCAAAAACGAACCGTTTCGCAGGGTGATAGACCGCTTCAATAAGACCGTCCGGTGCCAATGCCGCCGATTTCAACTCCGCAGCCAATCGGCAAATACCTTGATGATGAAAACTGTTGACCGGAAGTTCGTTGATTTGAAGAATTTGAAACAATGGAGTTTCCGGTTTTAGTGTAACAGTGTGAACAGGTTTATGATAAGGAGGTTTCTGGCTGTGCGAAACGGCAATTTCCGTTTGAAACTGAGAGGGAATATCTTGATAAAGTGTTCCGCCGAAAAAAATGTTCACAAATTGAATACCGCGGCAAATTCCAAAAACAGGTTTATCAAGTTCCAAAACAAATTCCAGCAATGTTTTTTCCATTGCGTCGCGTTCGGGACACACGGCTCCGCAACACTTCGCTGGTTGTTCACCGTAACATTCGGGAGCAATATCCTGACCGCCGCTAAACAAAAATCCATCAAAACGTTGTGCTAATTGGTGAAGCGCTGAAGCGTCGGCAGTCAATGGCAACATCACCGGTATGGCACCGGCATGTTCCAGTGCTTGCATGTAATCGGGGAGCATCCAATAACTGTTACGAGGTACGTCGTAAAGCGGTACAATTCCAATTAACGGTTTCATCACTGGCATAAATAGAGTCGTAATAGTTCAGTAATATTTCAAGTAATATTTCAGTGGAATCTTTTTAACACGTATGAATATTGGACAACCAACCTCATTTTCAACCTAATTGTTCCGAACTATTGTTTAAAAACCTCAGTAGCCAATGGTTTTCTCTCATTATTAACCTCATTACCTCATTAAAAACGTAAACAAATAATGAGGTAATGAGGTTGTTTTCTATAATCTCATTTGCTACTGAGGTTGTTTTGTTAGGAACAATTAGGTTGAAAATGAGGTTTGCGGAAACAGTTAAAATACGTTTTGGAAAATTCCACTGATATATTACACTGGTTCTTGTTTTCTGCCAACCGGTTCTTACCGGCTGCCAACCGTTTTTTGTCAATTGCTAACCGGTTTTTACCAATTGTCAACTGGTTTTTGGTAATTGTCAACTGGTGCGGTTGTTTTTCCATTTCCGTCCGTCAACAGGGGCAAGTCGGCTATTGCCGTATTGTTTATTGTTTAAAACGTTTCGGCGAAAAGTTGACTACCTATTAAATAGTTACAATGATTATGCTACAAGTAGTGAACAATGAACTCATTTTCAACCTAATTTTCCAAACAAAAACAACCTCAGTAACAAAATGTAGAAAATAAATATACTTTAGGTAGTCATAACTATAATGTTTAAATAATGTTTAAATTGGCACAACAATTAATTTATATTGTAATAAGTTTTTCATCGTTTTTATTCATCAACAAAAAAAGATAAACGTTGCGTTTTTACATGCGACCCGTTGCTGAGTCAACATCGGAAACCCTAATTTTTACGGTAAATGACGATGAACGATTATTCTTTTATTTTGTGTTATTGGGTTGTTGGTTAGGTGTTGTGTAGAACACACGTTGAGCTTTTCCTTCTTGGCGCGGGAGTTCGCCGGGTTTGAAGACATCGCCTTTGGGTGAAAAGCCAAGACGTTCTTTGAGATGTTTTTCGACCATATATCCTGTTACAGTTTCATCCGCCTCCACATTGATCCGAACATCCCGAACACCTTCGGATTCCTCAATCACAATCTGATAATGCGGTAAAACTCCAGGAATTTCCAGCAATGCGTGTTCAACCTGTTTCGGAAAGAAATTAACTCCTTTGACAATCAGCATGTCGTCTGTTCGACCCACAATGGGAGCAATACGAATATGAGTTCGTCCACAATCACACTTTTCACGCGAAACAATTTTTGAAAGATCACCGGTTCGGAACCGGATTACCGGAAGAGCCTGTCGTGTCAATGATGTTACAACAACTTCGCCCTGATGACCGTCAGGAACAGGTTTTCCTGTTACCGGATCGAGAATTTCGACAAGATAATGATCTTCCCAAACATGGATTCCGTTATGGCAGGGGCAATCCATACCGAGTGTTCCGACACCGCCGGTTTCCGTCATTCCGTAAATATCGAACGATTCAATACCAAGTTCAAATTCAATCCGTTTCCGCATTCCTTCAGAAAAACTTTCCGCACCAAAAATACCAATTTTCAAATGCGGTAATTCAATTCCTATTGTCCGCATAACTTCAAGAATCCGAATCGTGTAGGAAACAACTCCGCAAAGAATTTTTGTACCAAAATCTTTTGCCAAACGGACTTGCCGTTCTGTATTACCGGAGCCAGTGGGAATTACGAAGAGTCCCGCTTTTCTTGCTCCATGATACATTCCGAACCCGCCGTTAAAAAGACCAAACGACGGCGTAATTTGTACAGGATTACCCGGTACAGCCCCCGCCATTACGTAACATCGCGCCATACATTCCGCCCATTGTTCAATATCCGTTTCATTATAAGGCATGACAACAGGACTGCCGGTCGAACCGCTGGACATGTGCATTTCACGAATCTCTTCTTTGTCAACACAACACATGCCAAGCGGATACGTTTGACGAAAATCTTCTTTGCTCAATGTCGGGAGTTCCGATAAATGTTCGAGAGAACCGAAATCGTTAGGCTGCGTCAAACCCAATGCTGAAAAACGTTGACGGTAATAATCATTTCGACTCAACACCCAACCAAGAACCTCCAAAAAACGCCGGTGCTGATACAATTTAAGTTCATCAGCCGAAAGAGTTTCTGCTACAGAATTGAAATAACGAATCATATTGGTATAATGTTATCCGGTTTGTGTTTCGGGATTACCCCAATTTTCCCGTTCAAGTAAGTTTCGTTTTAAGTTTGGGGGCAACTTCAACATTAAATAAAATCAATATAAATATAACGAAACCGGAAAAAAAATCAATACTTTTTGATATAACTGTCCGTTTTTATCAACAGAGTCCGCAGATTACGCTGATGTTCGCAGATTTTTAGTCCGCAGATTACGCTGATGTTCGCAAATTTTAGTCCGCAGATTACGCTGATATTCGCAGATTTTTAGTCCGCAGATTACGCTGATGTTCGCAGATTTTAGTCCACTGATTACGCTGATATTCGCGGATTTTTAGTCCGCAGATTACGCTGATGTTCGCAGATTTTTAGTTCACAGATTACGCTGATGTTCGCAGATTTTAGTCCGCAGATTACGCTGATGTTCGCGGATTATTTAAAAAGTTTATTGAATATATACCTCTTGTCGTAATATTTATGGCGTTTTATATTTGACAACACGAACCACACAAAATAGCACGAAAAATACGAAATTTTTGTTTTGACTCTTTTCGTGTTATTTTGTGTTTTTTTGTGTGTTTCGTGTTATAAAAAATTCCACTGAATGATGATCAAAGTAATTTTTATAAAGACACACCGTATAGATTACGCGGATGTTCGCGGATTTTTAGTTCGTAGATTTTTAGCGATTATTTTTTTGAGAATAACGAAACAAACAAAATGAAAATAGACTCCAAACATGGAAATTCTATTCAATTTCAACAAACTTTTAAAAAAATCTGTGAAAATCTGCGGACTATTACTTTGGGGTTGATACAATAGGCAATGATTACAATAATTCAGATTGAGCTGTTTTCGGAATTGGAAATAATCAGAACATTATCACCGAAATCGAGTTCATTTTCTTCGATTGGTTGACCGTTTTCACCGAGTTGAGTGTCGGCAACGGCAGTTTTTTTCTTAGCAATTTCAACCAGCGCATCAAAAATTTCCTGTTGTTCCGAACCATTAACACTGGCAACAGCTTTCGCGACTTCGCCAAGATAACGCAGAAAAATACTACGGCGTTCGCCTTCGTGTTTTACTTTTTCCCGACGTTTCATGTACATCCCAAGTTTGCGGCCAACCGATTGCAATGCGAGACGAAGTTCTTTTTGAATTTCAGGATAAGACGCAATCGCCTCTTTGGATTCACTGGTAAACGGAACCCAGACACTTGCCAGATGAACTATTAACGTAACACTTCCTCGCGGCAATTGTCCGCGTGTTTGATTTAATCCGTAAGGACGCCAGTTCATATTCATTACCGTTTGTGTAATCAGACATGCGCCGGGTTGAAATTGCAGCGGAACACGATTAGCATAACGATAAACATTCATTGTTTGTCCTTCGTTGAGATTGAGAGTTTGCAATGATTCATGAAGTCGGGCGAGTTCTTTGGTTTCCATATTTTTAGGCGACACACGCGGTCTCAGATGTGAGGCTTTAATAATTTTATCGGCAGCATCTGTTCCGATTCCGTCAAATGTTGAAGTCAGAAATTGCCGTAATGTTCGGGCGTCGCTTTCGTTGAGCATTTCTTCGAGAGTTTCGAGCGAAACTTTATACGATGCCGGAACGCCGCCAAACGCCAGACCAACCTCAATCTGAAACGGATTACCGCGATACACCGCAGGCGGACGAGTTGCTGTTGCGAAAAACTGACCCGGTACAACTTTGTGTAATCCTTTTAAAAGATGTTCCTCGCTAATCGGCGTAATACAATCTGTGGACGGAGCCGGAATTTTTGTTTCCTGAATAATTTCGTACAGTTTTTCGATTTCTGCTCGTTGAATTTTCTTGGGAGGTTTCCGGTAATCGAATCCGGCATTGCTACAAAGTTGTTTGGCAATTCCCGGACTAACTTTTGAAAACGATTGAGTAAAAAACTTTGCGATAGTCGGTTCAGAGGTTTCGTGAATTAAATGAGCAAGCCGGCCAAGTTCCACACCGTAAGGATGTGGTTTAATTTCAACTGGTTCCGGCGGCAAAATATTGACAACACGTTCATAATTTTTTTCGTTACCGTCGGGATCGGTGTAATGAATCATCGCATGTGGATTTGAAATGGCGGTTTGTTCCAGATATTCGTCAACACTTCCGCGTCCGCGATTATATTTTGCTTCGAGTTCGATAGTAACACGGGTTCCATGATCAACTTCAACCCATTCAATTCCATATTTTTCGATCCATTTTCTGCCGTCACCGTTAGACGGAATATCATCACCTTCACCATTTCCGTTCAGAATATCTGGTTTATTGGTTTTCGTATCCATTCGGATTACGTAATAATGAACAGGTTTTCGCACTGAAATTTTCGAGAGAACTTTAACAGGTTTGCCGGTCGTCAAAAGACCATACATTCCGGCAGCGGAAATACCAATACCTTGTTGCCCGCGGCTCATACGAAGACGGTGAAACTTGGAACCGTACAATAATTTACCGAAAATCAGCGGTATTTGTTTTTTAACAATACCGGGACCATTATCCTGAACACCGACTTTGTATTTATCTTTTCCGGTTGATTCGATATGTATCCAAATTTCCGGCAGAATACCGGCTTCTTCGCAGGCATCAAGAGAATTATCGACGGCTTCTTTAACTGCGGTAAGTAAGGCTTTGCGCGGGTTATCAAAACCAAGCAAATGACGGTTCTTGGCAAAAAATTCACTTACAGAAATTTCTTTCTGCGATTTTGCCATATCTTCCGCAGAAATACGACGCTTAATCGGTACAATTTTTTCTTCTGACATTGAGGAATATAAAAGTGTGATCAAAATGTAAAATTCAGATAAAGTCCGTTGAATTTTACCAGAAGATAACAAATTGACAAGACGTTATACTTCGGGTGGTCATTCGAATTGATTTTTGTAATATTTCAGTGAATTTTTTTACCCGCAAAGGACACCGAGAATTTTCGCAGGTATGCTTTAGGCTGTCATTCAAGTGAGGTCAAGTGCAAGCGAATTGTCATTGTGTGCAACCAATCGGCTTGTAATTATTGTTTCGATAAATGCGTTCTTTTGAGTTGTTTGTTTAGTTGTTTGTTTAGTTGTTTGTTTAGTTGTAATGTAATTTTTTTGTTTTTATTAGAGGTTGATCGTTTGGTTCGTGTTTTCTTAATCCGATAAATGCAAGCTATTTTGTCGCGATCAGTGACAAACAACCCCAAATTAGATGCGACAAATTCGCTTGCACTCGATCTTTTATTCGTAAGAATCTATCTGCTCTTTTATTAAAAATCAAACCTAAGGCAGCGCGCGAAAATAACTTGAGGGAACTTCTAAAAACATCATACAACAATATTTTTATTAGGAACGCGGTCGTCTCGACCGCATATTAGGCGTTTTTTACCAAAAAACAATGCAGGCGAGACACCCGCGTTCCTCTCAAATTAGTTTTTAGAAGTTGCCTTAACTTGAGACCGCCGGCTCTACAAATTGAACGTTCTGTCCCAAACTCATATCAAAAATTATTAGTTAAAGTTACATTGTCGCGCCGTGATCCTTCAAATACTGAACGATCTCCTCGCGACCTAATACTAAATCTATACACTCTAAAGCGGTAAAGCCGTCGTTATTTTTTAAATTAACATCAGCGCCATGTTCTATCAGATACATCACATTTTTTAATCTACCGTGATAAGCCGCATGATGCAACGGCGTATCTCCGACTATATTCGTCCTTGCGTTTACATCTGCGCCTTTTTCGATAAGGAACGATAATATTTTAACAGAACCATGTGTCGTTGCCATGTGTAGCGGCGTCATTCCTTCTTCTTCAAATATATCCTCTTCATCCTCATTATTCTCTTTATTCTTTGCGTTTACATCTGCGCCATTTAATACCAATTTTTCCACAATATCAAATTCGACCATTTGCACAGCTTCATGCAAGGTCGGATTATAGTTGGGTTCAAATACCGTTGCACCCTTTGATTTTAAGTATTCAACTATCTCATAATCCCCATTACCCGCCGCTAGCTGTAACGCTGTTGCCGAACGCATACGGTCATCAATATTCGCACCACTTTCAACAAGAAGTTTTACCGCATCAAAATGTCCAGAATGAGCGGCACGAATTAACGCCGTACCACGACGTTTAGTTGGTAAATTTACATCCGCGCCCTTGCTTATCAAATATTGCAATATTGCAAATCGACCAATAAGAGCGGCAACATGCAACGCATTCTCCCCCGTATCATTTTGTAAATCAACCGGTACAGCTTTTTGCTCAATTAAATATTTCACAATATCCACCATATCCAACCACGTTACCGCCCATAGCATACTAACGCCGCTCTTATCCAAAAGTGAATAATCTATAGAATTATCATCATTTCCAATTCGAAACGATGCTATGTAGTCAAACCAACTATACATTTTTTCCATCTCCTGTTTTTAATGAAACAACCTTCTTAAAAACGTCGCTGATACTATCTGTTAGCGGGAATCCTATATCCTTGTGAATAGAACTCGTATAGCCATATTGATTGACTACGTCCAGATACATCGTAAACGTTCCATCATCCCCCATATATCGCTCTGCCCACTCCTCCGCCAATACTAGCAATTTAATATCAAGTTGCTCACACGCTAGATTGTCAAAAAATAAACTCTTAACAACCTCCGCATTACTGATAAAATTACGCAATAATTCAATCGCAACCGAACCAATGGGTTGCGTCTTGTTGCCCAATACCAGAACATTCCGACACTACGATAACGCTATTATATTCTCTGTTGGCGTTATGCCAAGTACGTATGATAGATTACACGACTACACTCAATTTCAGGCGATACTTTCAACCTTCCTCGAATTATGTTTTCCTAATTTTCAGCAATTTTTCCGTGTTTTCTGCGTTAAAATTTTTTATCAAATTTAAACGCAAAATACGCAGAATATCGCAGAAATGAGTCGTTATAAATATTACGCTGAAACATTACGATTGTCTTTATTTTAAGTCTTGTTTAAATATTATAAAATAACCGTTTAATAAATCGTCATTTGATATTTTCCGTGATTATCCATCCAATCCATGAATATCCGTGTTTAAATTTAAATGCTGAATTTAAACGCAGAAATCGCAGAAAATTTGGAAAACAAAATTCAGCAGAATTATCGTTACAAAAAAAATATTTCAACGGAATATTTATAACGACTCATTTCTGCGATATTCTGCGTATTTTGCGTTTAAATTTGATAAAAAATTTGTAACCGTTCACGGTTTTTTAAATTCGGATTTGAATTTCTAAACCCAATGTAGAGACGCAATGCCTTGCGTCTCTATCGGTGATCTTTTGATCGAACAATGAGACGCAAGGCATTGCGTCTCTACGATTGCTAATTTGTAACTATTCACGTTTTAATTTTTCAATAAAAAAATAAACAATTTCGTGAACGGTAACGTTTATTTTGTACTCTCATAAAAATGTTATTTAATAGCTACGAATAATCGACTTCTTGGTCAACGAATTCGTCGTTGTAATCGATTCTTATTTCTTCTGATGTTTCTGTAGTTGGTTTGATATACGATTCTTTTTTTGGCGTTTTTGTTTTTTGATTTAACGAGGTAAATTCATCAGATAAATCGCGGATAAGTTTTATATCTTCATGCTGATCAATAATTTCAACATTTCGGATTTCATAAGTTGAATCGTGAAAATTTACCGATTTATTTTTTGGCAATTCTAATAAAAATCTGCTTGTAATTGCGGTTGTCGAAGAACCTCTGAATCCTCGTCTATCTACTCTGCTTAATCTTAATTCCCATTTTGCACGAGTTATTCCTACGAAAAATAATCGTCGTTCTTCTTCGATTTGCATATCGTTTTGTGCTCTTTCGTGAGGCAAGATTCCTTCTTCAATCCCAATAATATAAACGACTGGAAATTCCAATCCCTTTGCCGCATGTAATGTCATCAACGATACTGCGTCTGACTCTCGATCTAAATCGTCAATATCGCTTGCAAGAGACGCTTGCTCAAGAAATTTTTCTAATCCATTTTCGCCTTCGCCTAATTCGCGTTGGTCAAATTCGTATGCTTCCGCTAATAATTCGTCAATATTCTGTAATCTCGTTTGATCTTCTTCTGAATCCTCTGCGTTGAATTGACTTTTATAAGCCGTCTCCGATAACATCATATCAATTAACGCCGCAACTGGATAATCTTTTCCTGCCGCGTCTGTTAATTTGTCAATAATTTTTATAAACCCTATTATTGCCGCCGACGTCCTTGCATTGACTAATGACAAATTACACAATTCTCTTGCCGCGTCGTACATTGTTAAATTGCGATTTTCTGAAAGTTGCGAAATCTTTTTTAATGTTGTCTTGCCGATTCCTCGAACCGGTTCGTTTATAACTCTTGCAAACGATACTGCGTCTGACGGATTATAAATCAAACGCAAATATGCAATAATATCTTTTACTTCTTTGCGGTTGAAAAATTCCAGACCTCGCACCAACAGAAATGGCACGCCATTACGACGCAACGCATGTTCAAGATTACGCGATAACGAATTCATTCTGAAAAAAATCGCATAATCCGACGGTTTCCAAGTTCCAGCTTTGACTTCTCTTGCGATTTCTACTGCGATTGATTCTGCCTCGTCGTTTTGGTCGATACACTTGCTAACTCGAATTGGTTTTCCGTCGGTTTTATTCGGCAGCAGAATTTTTTCTTTTCTGTAGAAATTATTTGCAATAACCGAATCCGCCGCCGACAAAACTTGAGGCGTGCTACGATAATTCAACTCAAGCCGAATTACTTTAGCGTCGGGAAAGTCTTTTTCAAAATCAAGAATATTTTGAATGTTCGCGCCGCGCCATCCGTAAATAGACTGATCGGGATCGCCGGTTACGGCAAGATTCCTATTTCTGTACGATAATGTTTTGGCAATGACATATTGAACCGTATTTGTGTCTTGATATTCGTCGATTAAGATATATCTGAAACGATTATCAAGCGAATCGCGAACATGCTGATTTCCGATCAACAATTTCGCGACATGCACTAATAAGTCGTCGAAGTCGGCGGCGTTAGCTCGATATAATTCTTTTTGATACAGCGGATAAATCTCGCTTGTAATCATGCCAAGTTGACTATTGGATCGAGGAACGTATTCGTCGCAAGCAACCAGATTATTTTTCGCCCATGAAATCGATGCGGCAATTTTCGATACGTTAACTCCCGAAGGTAATAATTTACCGGACAAAATATTTTTTATAATCGATTCGGAATCGTTGGAATCGTAAATTGTAAAATTTTGACCAAGCGGCGTGAGATCGCAATAATATCTGATTAACTTCGCGCAAAACTTATGAAACGTGCCGATCCAAACGAATTTGTCCGGCACGAGTTCGCGTAATCGACTATTCATTTCTTCTGCCGCTTTATTTGTAAAGGTCAGAGCAATAATCTGAGACGCAGGAACGCCCTGATACAAAAGTGCGGCAATCCGATGCGTAACAACGCGCGTTTTACCGCTGCCAGGTCCAGCAAGCACAAGCAAAGGACCATCCTTAAAAAGCACAGCCTCACGCTGAGCAAAATTTAAATCAACAAGTAAATGTTCCATCTTATAAATTCAAAATTCAGAATACAGAGTTCACAGTTTATGAAATTTAACCATCGGTAATTATAACCTATGGAGTTTTATTTTTTGTAAATTTGTAATTATTCACTCATGTTACGCACTTGCTGCTCCAGATCAGGTAGGCGACTGCCGACTCAGGTAGGCGACTGCCGACTCAGGTAGGCGACCTTTCGCCGAAAGGTCGCGTCGGCGTTAGCCGACGGTAAATCTGAATTGATTTTAATTATTGTCGAATCCTTTTTATCGTTGCCTTCGGCAACGCGACCT
>JAITBS010000149.1 GCA_031283515.1 Planctomycetaceae bacterium | reverse complement strand
GCAATAACGGGCGTTATTGGAGCAATAACGGGCGTTATTGGAGCAATAACGGGCGTTATTGGAGCAATAACGGGCGTTATTGGGGCAATAACGGGCGTTATTGGGGCAATAACGGGCGTTATTGGAGCAATAACGGGTGTTATTTTCCAAGAAAACGTATGGTTTTTGTAAGTAACTATTCAGTGAACATTTTATTCTTCACCTCGAAGAGGCGGCATTTTCATAACCGTAGGTCAAGGGAGTAGTTGATAGTGGATAGTTGATAGTGGAGAGTGGAGAGTTCGCACGCGGAGTAATACCATTTCGGCAGTAATTCCGCTTGCGACACTCTCAACTATCCACTCTCAACTATCAACTTGCCACTGCCTCTGTCGGGGTGAAAATCGAAAAACAACAATTCCACTGATAGATTACAAATTTTCTCTGCCTTCTCTGTGGACTCTGTAGTTAAAATTAATTTTTAGAGCTCTCCTTGAGGTAAATTCTAAAGAGCGTTTAATAGAACTTCCATTGAAATATTACTGATCTTGTAATTTGGGTTGTTCGGTAGTTCCAGAGAGATGAACACTTCCATCCTGGAAAGTAATTGCATCCAATAATACAGAACGTTTATTATTGTATTTTATGTTAAAAATAACTGTAATTGTCGGATCACCCGCTTCTGTTCCTTGTTGTACTTGATAAGATTTTGCTTTTAAAGTATTCATAAGAAATTTTATAGGAACTTCTTTGGAAATGGGTAATTTTCCAAATTTAGCTTTTTTGATACGAATGACTAATCGGTTTGGTTCCGGAAGCGTCAAACCAAGAGAAAGATGGAGTGTACCGGAAAATGTCCCATGAGTAACCTGGCACGCAAAATCAACCTGTCGATCCGAAAATGTTAAACGCGGCTCAACAACTTCTTTGGGAAAAAGATTGTTACCTTCTTTGGCAAGCTCCACCGCAAAGTAGGCATTCAAATCGTCTGACGTAAAAACAGCTTGCCACGGTTCACCAATTTTTTGAATCGCATTGTTCAAATCACCTAGTTTATAAAGCATTTCCTTGTTTCGAAGTTGCTGAATCTCCCGATTAACAGCAAGCGATTTTTTATAAAAATCCGGTAAACGTTGCGCAGAAAGATAAAGCAAATACAATATCAATAGGAAAATTAAAAAAATTCCCATCAAAATATAAGCAATCAATCGAAAAAGTTTACGGCGAGTCATTGTTGGCGGTATTGTTGGCGGTATTGTTGGCGGTATTGATTGCGGCATCGATATTATCTCCCGATAAGTTCGTTGTAAATGGTTAACCCCAAAATGGATGATTGTTCGGCGGAACTTAACTTTTTCAAAATATCGAGAATGCCCCTAATTGAAGCAATTTTAGCCTCATGATGCGGCGGAAATCCAAGTTCGCGAAGAGTTTTGGATGTAATGGGACTGATACTAACCAATTCAGATCGCCGTAAGTCTTCACCGAACATTCTGACTAAAGAACATGCAATAGAAGAACTTGTAACCGTAATATAATTAATTTTTCCCTGTCGCAGGATTTTTTTAATTTCCGCTTCAGGCCGCTCCACATCAACACTCTTATAAACAACCACTTCTGTAACAATTCCACCAGCTTCTTCAAGATGTCGGCGCAAAATATCACGCCCCCGATTGGCACGAAGTAATAAAAAACGTTTATTAGAGTGAGCTTCTTTGAGAAGATATTCGAGAACCCCCTCGATTGAAAAGATATCAGGAAGAATATCGGCACGCCGTCCAATACGGCGTTGAAGAGCAGTATCGGTTTCAGCCCCAATAACGGCAATCCGAATCGGCTTCAAAAATATCAATTGCTCCTGACTCACTCCAAATGTTGTTGTTTCCAACTCGCTTTTTTCTTTCTCAAGAAACTGATACCGGTCAAAAAAGAACTGAACACCATTGACACTCGAAAAAACAAGCCAATCAAAACCGTTGTTTTCATCTTCAAGCAAAAGCCGGCGAATCACATCATCAATTTCAACCCATGAATCCGGCGGACAAATTTCAATCGTCGGCTGAAGCCAAACCGTCCAACCAAGCGATTCCAATTCCAATTGAAATGGTTTTACCAAATGTTTGGGACGAGTTAGCAACACAACCGGCATTGAACATTGTATTGAATAGAGTATTTAAACCATAACCAAAAAAACCAAAAAACAAAACTCTGTCTAAATAATTATATAAGCAATACTACCCAACTTCAAGAATTAAAACAGTCACTGCCGCTTTTGTAATCGTTGACGTAACACGGTAAGAAATTGACACCCAAAACAGCAATCATCCGCTTGCGGCACTCTTTCATTTCTGAGGTTGTTTTGTTAGGAAAATTAGATGAAAATGAAGTTGTCTTCGCAATTATTTGTTCGATTGGTTCTCAAAACAAACCAAGGACGACGAGGTAAAGTATGATTGAAATTTGCGGGACAGGGATTCGAACCCCGACTAAATGGTTCAGAGCCATTCGTGCTGCCTTTACACTATCCCGCAATTTATTTTCCTATTGTTTTCCTGCCATTGCTTCGGCAAGTATTTTCGATGTACTTTGGCGCATAATTCGCGGATCAACTTCTTTTCCTTCGAGGAGTGTTTTCCGAACATCTTTACCGGAAATAAAAATTGGTTTTTCGTTTTTGTGTTTTTCCATGAGGTCAACTCGCCCAACCGATTCGTAATACGCCGCAAAACCTACATTTAAAGGTTTAATTTTCAAATTACCCTTCAAGTTGTTGAAGATTTCCTGTGCATCGAAATCACCCCAGATAGGATTACCATCGTGGTAAGGAGCATCGGCGTGTTTCCGCCCGATAATCAGATCGGTAAACCCGAAATTTTGCCGATAAATTGCGTGCATTACGGCTTCTTTGGGACCGCCGTAAAACATTTTAATATCCAAACCGAGCAGAATAACTCGATCCGGTACAGCTCCGCCGATTTTTTGCCAAAGTGCGCTATCGCTATCGCCTTCACCGAGTGAGCGGTTCTTGATGAGAGCTTCGTAGCTTTTCATCCGAACTACCGCATTAACATCATCACCTTTCGTTTCGCCAACCAAAGGATTCAGACAGGCTCCGGCGTTAAAACCCTGACGCAATAATTCTTCAAGACCATAGACCAATGCGTATTCATGGGCGCGATGTAAGGGATTTCGTGTTTGAAACGCCACAACCCGTTGCCAATTTTTGGTATCGAGTAATTTCCGAACTTCGGACGGTGTGAGAATATATTGTCCGAATGCCGGATTTTTGGGTTGCGGCAACACCCAAATCGAACCGCCAAGTAAAAAAGTGGGATCAGGATATTGTTTCAAAACCATATCTGCACCAGGATGATCTGTGCGTTCCGTCAGATAAACACTTTGCAGATATTTCGTCTTATCCCACTCGAAAACACTGGAAACCGTTAAAGCAGCAACGATTTCACCCAATGAATTGACAATCGCAACTTCTTGTCCTGTATTGATTTGTTTCGCTAAATCTTCGCTAAGCGGCAACGAAAGCGGAATTGTCCATGCATACTTTTGTCCGTTAAATTCGATAACGGATTCTTCAAGAACGCGGTTGAATGTTTTTTCATCCATTGGACCGGTGAGTGGTGAAAGACCGCCGTCACCGAAACGATAGACTGTTGATAAATCTGCATCACTAACTGGAATTTTCAGCAATGTTGACGTTCTGCTTTTGAATGATTCAATATCTTTCACATCAACTATTCGGTTGACTGGTTCTGCCAAATCGCCATGGGGAAAAATAAGGGGCATGAATTTATTGATTTTAGGGTAGGTTTTTAACAGTAAGTAAAATTTCACCGGATGTTAAACCGGACATTTTATTTCAAACGGTTACACATTTTACCTCAAAAACAGAGACTTTCAAGAGGTAGGCGATGTTTCAACGAAACGCCGCAACGATTGGTTTTTTATTTGTGTTCTGCGTGATTGTTTTTTCATTTCCATCCGTCAACAGGGGCAAGCCGGCTATCGCCGACCAACCTTTCGGCGAAACGTTGACCCGATATGATTGTTTACCGATGAATTTTTACTGTCAACGGTTACAAAGAACAAATAGTGACAAGGTAATGTACAACAAGGTATGTACAAAATCCAAATCACCGTTGTAATTTTACCAACCACCTTCTGAGCAATAGGAAAAAAATTGGAAAATAGCGTGAATATTTTGAAAATGTTCACTTTTCGCCTTGCAAGAAACTATTGTTTCCGGTAATATTTAAGATAATTGTTTTTCACTATTTCCTAGTTAAATTCTAGGTGATATAAAATTTTTAGAAAAGGAGTTTGATGTGTCTATAAGATTATTTACAAGTGAAGCAGTCAGTATGGGACATCCCGATAAACTGGCTGATCAGATTTCCGACAGTGTTCTGGATGCATTGTTTACAGAAGACCTGTATAGTCGTGTTGCTTGTGAAACATTGGTAACAACCGGTATTGCAATTATTGCCGGCGAAATTACTACAAAAGCAAAAATTGATTACCAAATGGTTGTTCGGGATGCAATTCGTAAAGTTGGGTACACCAACGACGAATGGGGTATCAATGCAGATACCTGTGCCGTAATGGTATCACTTGACCGGCAAAGCCCCGATATCAAACAAGGGGTTGATGACGATAATGATGGACGTCATGCCGGAGAAATTGGTGCCGGTGATCAGGGATTGATGTTCGGTTACGCCTGTAATCACACACCAGAGTTAATGCCGCTTCCCATCGCCCTCGCACACCGAATTACAAACAAATTAACCGAAGCCCGTTTCAATAACGAAGTTTCCTGGCTTCGCCCCGATAGCAAAAGTCAAGTTACCATAGAATTTGATGGATTAAAACCTCTTCGGGTTGATACAATTGTTGTCTCAACACAGCACGATCCCGATATCGATCAAAAAGGAATTGCTGATTATATCATTCCAAATATCATTCAGCCGCTTTTGCCAAAAAATCTTGATACCAGTAATATTAAGTATCATATCAATCCAACCGGTAAATTCGTTGTAGGCGGACCGCATGGTGATTGTGGTTTGACCGGGCGCAAAATTATTGTGGATACTTACGGCGGTTGGGCATCCCACGGCGGCGGTGCATTCAGCGGTAAAGACCCCACAAAAGTTGACCGAAGTGCCGCTTATATGGCTCGATATATCGCCAAAAATATTGTCGCCGCCAATATCGCAGATGTCTGTGAAATTCAGTTGGCATACGCCATCGGTGTACCGGAACCTGTCAGCGTTTCTGTAGATACTCGCGGAACTTCAAAAATCTCCGAAGAAAAATTGTCAAAAATTATTCGGGACGTTTTTCCATTAACACCAAGCGGAATTATCAAAATTCTTGATCTGCGGCGACCAATCTATCGTAAAACCGCCGCCGGTGGACATTTCGGACGTAGTGACGCCGATTTCGTGTGGGAAAAAACCAACAAAATTGACGAACTAAGAAAATACACTTAATGTCAACTCGTTTTAAATTTTAATGCAACCGGTTATAGTATTACGTTTTACGATTAACACGGCGGTTTTCTGATGACCGGTTTGCGTTACAAACACGGAAATAACCACACAACAAACAATCATTGCCCATAGCAACTTCTGAAAAACTTCGGTAAAAGATTATTTTATTCGATTTCTGCCTGCCCAAAAATAAGTTTTTAATTACTTTAACCGTAACGGTCATTGGGAGCACGGGCAGTTTGATCGTGAATAATATTTTATGGAGATTCGGTAATGTACAATTATTGATCGAGATCGGTAATTGCAGGAAGTTGCGAAAATAACGAGTTGGCAGAGTGTTAGGTATAAATTTTCTTTATTTTCCGGTTGTGCAGAAAAAAAAGATTAGGCGAAAACATCAAAATTCGCACCGGCATCAATTGCTTTACCGGATGTTTGTAATGCTGCATCCGCGATCAGACCAACAAGTGCTTCACCAAGATTTTTTTGAACATCCTGAGTTTTTTGAAGCACAGACATTTGAACTTTCAATGCCGTTTGAGCTTGCTGTTCTTGGAGTGCATTTGAAATAATAGGATCCATTTATTTTTCTCCTTACGTTTGTAATTTAGGAGTTTAGAGATTGAAAACCAACTCTTTACCCAAATTAATTATTTTGAATATTTAACTTAGTTTACCTCATGTATTCCCGCTATGCAAATAAAGATCGGCTTTTGAGCAAAAAAACGAAAAATTTTTTGTGAAAATCCGCTTTTTCGTCTTGGCATAATTGTAGAAAATCAGGATAATTCCCAAATAATACCGATTGCGAGAACTTTGATGAAAATTCAGAAGATATTTAATTTTTGTTGAAAAAAAGTCAAAATTTTGGAAGAAATTCGGAAAAAGAATTGAGTCAGAACAACGTTTACAAGGTATATTTATAACGTACCAAGTAATAACAAAAAAAGTAGATAGAATGATGAATTTTTTGATCAAACGGTGAACAAATTTTTTATGTTTCCGTAATATCCCGTAAGAAGGCGACAACGTGAAGCCTTTCATGGATGAATTTAAACATAAACTCAAGGAAAGATGACCATGGAAATTTATAACACTCAATATAGTCACGGTTCTCATAACATTCAAGGTCCGCATCGAAGAATACCTGTTGATGAATCGTCAGTTGCCGGAACACGTTATGCAGATTTGCAAGATGATATTCAATTTTCTGACGAAGCCTTGCGATTGAGTAACCTTAATGATAAAAGCGATTCCTCTACATCTGGAATTCGGTTTGATCTTGTCAATCGGATCAAAACGGAAATTGCAACCGGAACTTACGATACATCAGATAAAATGGATATTGCCGTTAATCGGATGATCGAACGTTTGAAACCACGATAAATACAAAAAAATGATTTGTCGAATTGTTGAAAAATTAAAGAGTTAGAAAGTGTAACCTATTTTAGTATTGCCCATCCTCCCCGTTTCATTTAATACGCAGTTACTCTCCTCTGCGTGTTCCTCGTGCAGGAATTCAATTTTTGAATTGAGTTCCTGTTTTTTTATTTCCGCTATTGCGGTTAAAAAATGTAACCATTCACGTAATATTGACAAGAGGCAATCTTTGGGGAATGGTTAAGCGGTATTTTGCGGATTCGGCATAATTTTTTTGTCCGCCGGTTACAAAGATACACGCATTTTTTCTGAGAAAATCTGCGAACTAATCTGCATAATCTGCGGACTAATCTGTGTAAATCTGCGGACTGAAAATAGATAGTTATCGACTAATATTCCGGCAATAATAAATCGGTCGGTTTTGCGATATTGGTTTTTTGAAGATTCTTTCCTGTTATCGATAAAAGGCTTTGATTGTGTTCCACGCCTCTTGCGGTGAATCTGTTAAATGGAATAATTCAAGATCATCACGGTTGATAACTCCCGTTTCAACAAGATAATTGAAATTGACACAATTTTTCCAAAAATCAATCCCAAGTAAAATAATTGGAATTTGTTGCATTCGTTCTGTTTGCCTTAACGTGAGTGCTTCGAAAAGTTCGTCGAATGTTCCAAATCCGCCGGGGCAGGCAACCAATGCTTTCGCTCGAAGCATAAAATGGAGTTTCCGAACATTAAAATAATGAAATTGAAAACAAAGTTGCGGCGAAATATAGGGATTGGGACGTTGTTCGTATGGCAGTTTGATATTCAATCCGATTGTTGGTGCTCCGGCTTCATGAGCTCCGCGATTGGCCGCCTCCATAATCCCGGGACCACCGCCTGTGCAAATTACATAGTCAAACGTTCCGCCATTCTCTATTGGCGATTGCTTCATGTTTTCTTCCGAAACAATTTTGGCAAATTCTCTTGCCAGTTCATAATAAACACTTGTTTCCAAATGAAGTTGAGCCGTCTTCACCGCATGACGAAATTCGGTATTATCCGGTTGTGCGGCGAACCGTTCTTCGGCTTCAGTTAAAAGCCGTGCTGCTTTCTTTTGCGAAATAAACCTGGCACTGCCAAAAACAATCACTGTTGAACGAATACCGTATTGGCGCATAAACCATTCCGGTTTTTCCATCTCCAACTGAAGCCGGATCGATCTGGCATAATCACTCCGTATAAAATCATGATCCAAAAACGCCAATGAATAACTCGGCGAATTCAGCAATGTTTGAACATTATTGTCCGTGTTTTCTTCCTGCTGATCTGCCAAAATAACAGGACTTTCAAAATTTTCATCGAATGGAACACGAATATTGTCTATCGGCATTGTTTTAACCTTTCTTTTTGAGGTTTTATTAAATTGTTTTGTCGTACTTTTTTTACGTGATTATCTTAATTGAAAAAAATCGGTTGTTGCCGATTTCCTAAGATTTTTGTAAGTGTCGTTGACAATTTTTTATAATCAAATAATATAATAACTCATTCACTATTTTACCAGCACGTTGCACAAACAAATTTTTTTTCTAAACTCTCATGCCAACTTACGAATACCGTTGCGATGCTTGTTCTCATGAATTTGAGGAATTTCAGTATATTAAGGATGCCCCGCTTAAAAAATGTCCCAACTGTGGTCAAAACAAACTTCGGCGTCTTATTAGTGGAGGAGCGGCGATAGTTTTTAAGGGAAGTGGTTTTTATCAAACGGATTACCGGAGTGATTCTTACAAAAAGTCGGTTCAATCGGAATCGCCTTCTGCTCCGGCAACTGCCGCGGCATGTAATAATTGCCCGTCGGCGTCCACTTGCAAAGAATCAACCTCCTCCGAATCGGCAAAACCGAAAACTCCCAAATAAATTAACTGTTTTATTATTATGCCTAAAATTGCTCTTATTACAGGAATTACTGGACAAGACGGTGCTTATCTTGCGCGTTTTTTGTTGAATAAGGGTTATATTGTTCACGGATTGAAACGCCGCAGTTCCTCGTTTAACACGGGACGAATTGACAAGATTTATCCAGATTCCAGTGAACCTGCCAATCGGTTTCATCTTCATTTTGGTGATATGGCGGACTCAACAGGTTTGGTTCGTGTTCTTCAGGAAACGCAACCGGATGAGGTATATCATCTTGCGGCGATGTCACATGTTCGGGTGTCGTTTGACATGCCGGAATACACCGGTGATGTGGATGCATTGGGAACGATTCGGTTGTTGGAAGCTATTCGGTTGCTCAAATTGGAAACGAAAACTCGATTCTATCAAGCCTCTACTTCGGAATTATTTGGTGGTGTCTGTTCTGAACTTTTGTCGGAAACATCCCCATTTCACCCGCGAAGCCCTTATGCAGTGGCAAAATTGTACGCTTACTGGGCAACCATCAATTACCGTGAGGCATATCATTTTTTTGCGTGTAATGGAATTTTGTTTAATCATGAAAGTCCGTTTCGCGGTGAAACATTTGTAACACGAAAAATTACACGTTCTGTGAGTCGAATCAAATGGGGACTTCAAAAGAAACTTCTGATTGGTAATCTCAATGCCAAACGTGATTGGGGACATGCTGCTGATTATGTTGAAGGAATGTGGATGATGCTCCAGCAACCTCAACCGGATGATTACATTCTGGCAACTGGTGAAACTCGTAGTGTTCGCGAATTTATTGAAATTGCATTTTCTATTGCAGATATTCCTATTGTGTGGGCAGGGACAGGTATTGACGAAAAGGGTTACAACGCCCAAACGGGTGAATTGCTTATTGAGATTGACCCGCATTATTTCCGTCCTTCGGAAGTCGATGTTCTTTTGGGAGACGCGCGAAAAGCCCGCCAAAAACTCGGTTGGTTACCCAAACATTCTTTTACGGAGCTTGTTCAGGATATGATGCAATGTGATTTAAACAATGCCCAGGCAGAAGCGTCACGAAAATAGCGATCTTCTTTTTAGTCTGTAGATTACGCAGATATTCGCAGATTATTTGTAATTATTCAGTTGATATCTTATTTTGTAACTATTTGGTGAAAATTTTAGCCTTTACTTTGAAGGGGTGAAAATCGAAAAACAAAAATTCCACTGATATATTACAAAATATCGGTATTCCAAACATAAAAAAATAAGGACTCTGTAGCCAGTTCAAAACAATCAATTTTTTTCATAAACTGATTGTTAAAAAGGACTTAAAAAAAAACATCTGGAACTTCGGATTAACTATTCACTATTTTACGAGTTCTTGTTTGAATTCTTCTAGTGTTTTGCAATCGAGTGCACTTTCAAAAAGTGAATCTAACGCAATCACATCAGTGTAAGAACTGACAGATCGAACGATAGATTTGGGTACTTTTTTGAATTTCTTATCGAGTATTCTAAGGACACTCTGAATTTTACCTCTGGCTTCGCCTTCAATTCTACCTTCGATTCTACCTTTGGCTTCGCCTTTAGCTTCACCTTTGGCTTCGCCTTTTAGGAATAGTTCTTCCATTGTGGATGTGACCATTTTTTTTGCCTCCTTTTTGTTTAGGATTTTCGAGATCGTTTCCGTGACAACCTCCTTACTGATTTTCGATACCGCTAATGAGTAACGAGTTAACGAGTTTAACCAACCGTGAATTCGAGAGTCGGTTTTGATTTTTTCCAAATGACCGATAATTCGGTCGAAGTTTTCCGGTAATACCCCTAAAGAGGCTGATTGCAGCGTGTCCAGAAGTGCCACCAATGCCGGATGTCCCGTGAGTAATTCTGAATGGATTTGTGATAAATCGATCAGGATTGCCGGAAACGACAAAAAGTGTTGGTCAACTTCCGGCGGTAAAGAAACTAAATCCGATATCTGTAATAACTCCTCCCAAGGTATTTTCCCATGATAAAGCACAATAACAAAAATATAGGGGAACTTGCCGTCATTCGTAATGAAGTTTTCTGGGTTGGCGTCGCAGTTTTCGTAGAACTCAAGCAATTTACGTAAACACCGAATACAAAAGCGTTTAACTTTTTTGGATTGATGTTCGAAGAAGAAAAAGATTTTGGAATAACCGCCGGTTTTGAAGTGGGCGGAAAATCTTAGATCACCGATGACCTCTTGTAAGTTGTCGTCGATGGAAGTGGGCGACTCACAACGTAAAGAACGCAAATCGAAAAGGTGAATCACCTGCGAACCGCCATAGTATTCCAACAAACACGTAAATAGTTCCTGATCAATAAGGAAATAACGAGTCAGTAAGTCGTGAGGATGGGCGAGTTCGGTTTGAACGGAGATGTTGGGATAAACTTGCATAAAAATATTCTCTCGGATTGTGGGTGAGTGAATTTTTTTAATGGTGAAATTTTATGTTTTTAGTATATCGTCATTTTGGGGAAAAACAAGAACGTTGGGGCTTGTGTTTTTTGCGTGAGATAACAGGAAGCGAGTCGAAACAACGTATATTGAGATCAGTAATCCTACAAGAGTTATAATTATCAGGGATTATCTAATTGTAAAAAGCGGAATTGGCGAAAAAGCAATCACTTGGAAGCAGACTCTTAGTCGATGGTACAAGGGCGATGATAATTGTTTCGCGGGAGCGGAGATTCGTAACAACTGGCGTTATTTTCACAACGGTATTTCTTGCGAATCGCGGTTTACGGCGACATCTTTTCTCGACATCTTTTCGCAACATCTTTTCTTAACATCTTTTCTCAATGTTGTCTGAAAAGCGAAACGAAACGGAAACGGAAACGGAAACGAAACGAAATAAAGCGATTTGAATTACTGATTTGATTTTTGAGTTCTTTTTTTCAGACGGTTCAAGTTTGTTTTATGAGTATTCTTTTGTTTTGGAGTTTTGGTTATGCAAATCAGCTCTGTGTTTTTGGGAGATTGACGAACAATAATTTCGCTGATCGATTACAAAAAAACGAGTTTTGAGTTCCCATTTGTTTTTTTGTTTTTTGTATGGTGCCGAAAAATTCTGAATGAATCGGAGTCCTTTTTATCAAGCGACCTTGTATATTCCTTCTAATCTGCAAATTACATTTTTTATCAAATGGGGCGTTTTCTGGTTGTAGGCCAGTCGATTAACTTGGAAACGAAAATGCGTACAAGGAAGTTGTTGGATATTTGTATTGATTTACGTTTTTCATTTTTTTGGGAGAGACATTCTGATGCCTGGCAAAACGAAACAAATTGTTTTTTTATCGCAAGGAAATACTTGTGGGGATAAAAAAGTGAATATTATTGCTACAAAAAATCGCGGGAAGAGAAGAAAAAGATTCGGCTCTCTCGCACTCGCCACGATCGTCGCCGCAGCAGCATTGATGAGGGGCGATGGGAAATTCGCTACGGCGCAAACGCAAATTGTGAATGGGCGACATATCAGTGGTTATAATCCCAATGAGTCACAACCCACATTTACTGGTAGTAACTATACTGTCAACGGTTCAGCAGGGACTTGGGATACAGATGACACCACTAAATGGTTTGGACTAAATGATACTAATAACGCTACTTATTGGCTTAGTCAACTTTCTGCTACTGGTGGAACAGTAAATATTGAACACCTAGACAATACAACGACACCAGTGCGTTATTATCGTAATTGGAGTTATTCTTTGAATTCAGGTACGGGTTATCTTGAGTGGAGTTACAGTACCGTAACTGTACCTTCTCAAGGACCTGAGTATAAATCTATGGCTTATATGAATAGTTTTGGCAACAATACGACGATAACAGTCGGTAGTGGACTTACAACAAAACTGACAGCAAGTTATGTTACGAATGCTACTGATTCGCCGAACCTTGCAGGAGTTCCTCTTGATCAGTTATTTAGTTTCACCAATTCTACTACTGGTGTTATTAAGGCTGGCGATGGAAAACTTAGTATCCAAACCAATACATATATTGCCAAGTTTACCGGAAATGCGGGAATATTAGACGTTAGCGGTACAACCGGTGGGACTGATTTTGCACGTATTGATAGTGGAGACGTTAATCTCAACGGCGGTTTAGGAACAACCGGTAATCCTTTGAGTAATTATAGTGATCAGCGTGCGGGGTTCACTTTTAGTAGCGGTGTTGCCGGAAATAAATGGGATATAAGGCAATTAAATTCCACCGGTTTCACAACTCAAGGAGTCATGAATGTTACTAATGCTACTGATCTGAATGGAACGACAACCATTGAAGGTGCTTTGGGTCAATTGACAATTAACGAAGCAACTCGTGTTGGTTCAACTGCTGATACTCATATTTTTAATGTTATAAATGGAGGAGTTTTTACTTCGCAAGGTGCTTTTACTGTTGGTAAAGCAAGTGCGGGAGGAGATTCAAATCTTTATCTCAATGTAACTGGCGGTACTGTTACAACAAATAATTCTGCTACAATAGGTACACAAACCAACGATATAGTTAATGGTATTATTAGTGGTAGTACGTGGACAAATATTGGTAATTTTATTGTAGCACAAAACAGTACAGACACGAAATTGTCTATTGAAAGTGTTTCTACATTAACTTCAACAGGTTACATTAGTGTTGGAGAAAATAACGCTTCAAACGGAACGTTGAATGTTAGTGGTAGTACAGTAACGACAGATGATAATATCTACGTTGCTCACAATAATGGTGCGACGGGAACTATCACAGCAACTGGTAGTACAACAGAAGTTACCGCAAAGAAAAATATCTATGTCGCCCACGGTGATAATACAACGGGAACATTTACCGCAACAGGCAACGCAAAAATTACCGCAAGTGATGGCGTTAACACAACAAATGATGAGAGTATTTTTGTTGCAAACGGTATTGAATCAACTGGAATCTTTGATGCTGACAGTGCAATCGTTTTTGCCGACACAGATATTCACATTGCCAATGGACAAGGTTCAACGGGAACATTTAAAGCAATAAATAAGTCAACAATTACTGCAAACAATGGAAGTATTACCGTTGCCGGTGCTGATCCTTCTACTAGTAGCCCATCGAAAAATACAACCGGAACTTTTACTATTGATAATTCAGTTGTTAGTGCTGCGAAAAACATTGAGATTGCAAGGGGCAAAACTTCAACGGTAACAGTTGATATTAGTAATTCTTCAACAGTTACTGCCGGAGAAGATATTTTTATTGCAACAGGTGATGACTCAACGGGAACATTTAACATTGCGAGTTCAACAGTTACCGCAACGAATGGAATGATTGAAATTGCAAGCGGTAAAAATTCAAATGTTTCAAAAAATAGCACACCTTTTAAGATTACTGATTCAACAATTACCGCTAAAACAGATATTACCATTGCATCAGGTGAAAATTCACAGGGAACATTTACCATCTCTAAATCAACGATTACAGCGCAAACGGGAAGTATTGAGATTGCGGATGGTGTGTCTTCAACTGTAACAATG